>JBQCJS010000773.1:0-12985 GCA_051952485.1 Thermomicrobiales bacterium
CCTAGGCTGCGGCGGCGAGGTCGGCCTTCGCCTCGTCCTCGTCGTAGTCGGCATCTTCCAGCGAGACGCCGGTGGCGGCCATGAAGACCTCCTCCAGGGTCGGCAGCGCGCCGTCCTGCTGGTAGCGCTGCTTCAGGCCCAGCGGGGTATCGAGCGCGATCAGCTCCCCGTTCACGAGGATGCCGATGCGATCGCACAGTTCCTCCGCCTCGCCCATGTCGTGCGTGCAGAGCAGGATCGAGGAATCGTGGTTGCGCCGGATGTCGTGGATCAGCGCCTGCACGTCCTTCTTGCTGCGCGGATCGAGGCCCGTCGTCGGCTCGTCGAGCAACATCAGCTGCGGGCTGGTGAGCAGCGCCCGCGCCAGCGCGATCTTCTGCTGCATCCCGCGCGACAGGTGCTCCATCGGCTCGTTCACCCGCTTGAGATCGAAGCCGATCCCGGCCAGGATCTCGCGGATCTGCGGCTTGCTCTCGCGGTCGGTGACCCCGTAGAGCTTCGCGCCGAAGAGGAGGTTCTCCATCGAGGAGAGCTTCTTGAAGAAACTCGCTTCCACGCTCACCCGGTTGATGTAGCGCTGGACGACGCGCGGATGCTCCACCGCATCGACCCCGAAAATCTTCACGCTGCCCGAATCCGGCACCGTCAGGGTCGAGAGGGCGCGTACGAGCGTGCTCTTCCCGGACCCGTTCGGCCCGAGGATGCCGAGCACCTCGCCGCGCGGCACGTCGAAACTGACGCCCTTCAGGGCGTAGGCGTATTCGTTGCGTTTCTTCTTGAAGCGCTTGGTGACGTCGCGCACCTCGAGCGCGTTCGTCGCCAGGGCCATCTGGTCGTCCATGATCGTCATCTCGTTCATCCTTGTCCGGGCCGCATCCGGCCCAGTCCTGCTCGTGCACGCTCCCTGTTTCACCCACCGGGGATGGCGGACCGCGTCCCCACCCGGCGAGTGCGCCCGGGACCTAGTGGTTGCGGTGGCGGTGGCGGTGGTCATCCCTGTTCCGGAACCACTCCCCTGGTTGGCCCCATCGCGGGCCGCCGCCCTGCCTCATGGCCATCTCCGTCCTCCCCACCATGTCGTCATCTCCCCAGGTGCCGCTCCCCGGCACA
Source organism: Thermomicrobiales bacterium (assembly GCA_051952485.1). Taxonomy (GTDB): domain Bacteria; phylum Chloroflexota; class Chloroflexia; order Thermomicrobiales; family UBA6265; genus JASGDN01. The sequence continues at coordinate 1,111 of JBQCJS010000773.1, forward strand.
GCGGTATCCGCGTCCCGTCCGATCCGGTGTCCCATTCCATGCCCCGGACACACAAAGAAACCCTCTCCCGTCATCAGGAGAAGGCGGCCCGTGCGGTGTCGGTTGTCAGCTGAGTGTCAGTCAGGCAATCCGATCCGCAAGGCACACTTCTCCCCAAGGGCGCCGCGCGTGGGGCCCTCGATCACCAGGAAGAACGTGTTGTTCACCGACTCGGACATCCGACTGCCTCCGAAAACGTGAACGCGCCTTGCCAAACCGTTTGGCCGACGATAGCCAGACTAGAGACTCGCTCCCGACTTGTCAAGCAATCGCACAGACCGATTCTTCCCGGCGCCGGCCCGTCCGGACTGTTCCCCCACTTTGCTACACTGGTATCCAGAAAGGAGGCAGATCATGGCCATCTTCCCAACCTCACCCCGCCCTGATGCCGCAGCCCCTCCTCCAGCCCACGCCCATGCAACGTCTGCTCTGGAGCCGCTCGACAAGGGCCGACCACAGCAAGAGGCGCCTCCGGGCCGACTGGAGCCCGTCATCCTGCCGCCAGGCCCCCCGAACTACATGGTGGTGACGCCGTTTCCCGTCGCTCCTGACGAGACCAAGCGGCAGTCATAGCAACGTCCATCCCGCCGCTCCAGCCAGAAGCATCCCCTCCAGATAGAGCGCCGTGACCGCGCGCCCCACCCATATCCCTTTCTGATCCAGGTGAGGACGGTTATAGCGGGTGGCGGCGACATACTCCGACGCCACCCAGCGCCGAAGTGCGTCAGCGGATGCCATCGCGCCGTTCGCTTCAAGCGTCTCCATCTGCGGTCGAAAGTCGAAGACCCGAATCCGGCTCGCACGCCACGAACAGAACAACAACCCGATATACGCGACGAGTGCCGACCCGAGCAGGACGGCACTCATGCCCGGTACAGCGCGCGAGCTCAACGCAAGAAGACCGAACGTGACCGGAAGCACCGTACTTCCGGTCGCAACTGCGGCCTCTCCCCGCGCATCGAACTGCCGGAAGAGCTCGAACTGCGCGTCGAGCACCCGGGCAGCGGCAACGAGCACGATCTCCTGAGGATCGTCCGGAGGTTCGTCGAGCGTAGACCGTTCAGGCGCCCGGCTCGACTCTCCCCGGAACCGTTGCCACCACCAGCTCATGACCAGTCGCCCCACCGGCACATCCGATCAGGCATCCGGGACCATCTCGATCCGGAAGACCGGATGCTCCGGCGCGGCCTCGGCCAGCACGGCGTCACTCGCATCGGCATCGAATCCGACGATCGAGGCGACCTGCTTGCCCCACATCTGCATGTAGGCCCGGATCACCGCGGGTTTCGCCCCATCCGGCAGCTCCTCCGCCACGCGGAATCGCCGCACCCGGCCACCGCGCGCCAGTTCGCCCTCGCCGGCCGCACGCAGGTTCCGCACCCAGTCGCTCTCACCGCGGGGCGAGAAGAGATACCACGCGCCGTCCAGGGTCAGCGGGTTGACCGGCACCTTCCTGACCTGCCCGCTCGTCCTGCCACGCACGGCGAGGATCTCGACCCCACCGGCGGCGATTCCCAGCCGCTCGACGGCGAAGATCAGGACCGGGTTCACCACCCGGGCGATGTAGGCCGGGGGCTTCTTGTACGTGGTGCCACCGGGGCCGGTGCTCTCGGACGAAGACATGGGAATCACTCCTCTGGCCGTCGTCGTGGGTACGTCGCCACGAGCGGAGCGGCAGCTCGCCGCTTCCATCATAGCGCCGTCGCCGCCGTCTCCAGCGGGGACGAGCGATCACGACGACAGCTTGAGGCGAACGATCCGCACGCGCTCCGCGGCCTCCCGCAACGCGTCATCGGAGGAGGTGCGGTCGAGTCCCGCCATCATGCCGAGCTGGCCGTCCCACCGGTTCAGGTAGACCCGCAGGGCCGCCACCCGCGGACCATCGGTGAGCTCCTCGGCCACCTCCACGGGGACGGTGGTGCGCCCCCGGACGAGCGACGCCCGCCCGGCGGCCCGAAGGTTCAGCAGCCAGTCCGTCTCGCCGAACAGCGATACCAGGTGATAGGCCCCCTGGTGGACGAGCACGTTCAGCGGCACCCGCTCGTCGCCTCCCGACGACCGGCGACGCACGCGCAGCACCATCACGCCGCCGGGAGCGAGTCCGATCCTGCCTGCGAGGAATGTTGCGATCGGATTGAGGAGCCTGAGAAACAGCGGCGGTCGGCGTGACCACGTCATCGTCATCTTCCCGTCCAGACGGTCTGCCACGGAAACAACGTCCCCGTCGTCCGTCCCGCGATGACGACTCATGTCGCATTATCGGAGCACCGATACCGCGGTCAAGTCATCATGGCACCGGGTTGAGGAACCCGCCCCACGAAGCCGTATGCGTTCAGGTGGGGCGCCTGTGCCTACAACCGCTGCGCCACCTGCCGGGAAATGTCACGCAGGGTTTCGGCCACGCCGCTTCCCTGCGTGGCAATGGCGGTGATGAGGGGAGGGTGATGGGCGGTCAGCATGGCTTCGAGATCGTCCCGGGAGACGGCATCCGGCAGGTCCAGCTTGTTCAGCTGCACCACGAACGCCGTGTCATCCAGCGTCCGTCCGTAGCGATCCAAGAACTCTCCCAATTCCTCCAGGCTGGCGCGGTTCGCCTCCTGGCGGTCCGGCGCGGCATCCGCGACGAAGACAACGCCATCGGCGCCCCCCAGGATCGCCCGGCGTGTGCGGGCGAAATGCTCCTGTCCCGGCACCGAGTAGAGATGGAAGCGCAGGTCCCAGCCGCCGACGAGGATCGGCGCCACCGGCATGAAATCGAAGAAGAGCGTCCGCTCCTCGTCGGTGGCCAGCGAGCGCAACGGTCCACGCCGGTCCGCCGGCATCCGCCGGTGGATATCCAGCAGGTTCGTCGTCTTGCCGCTCAGGCCGGGTCCGTAGTAGACGATCTTCGCGTCGATCCGACGCCGCCTCAGGTCGATCGTCGCCATGCTCCCTCCCGGCGAGAGACGTGCGGACCGAGGCGTGAGAAACGAGACGAGCGGGAAGCGCACCGATCACCGCCACCCGATGCAGGAACGGCTCGATCATCCGTTACCATGCGCGCATGCCTCACGTCCCGGACCTCACTCCTCGGATCTAGCAGGAGAGTCCCTGCACGGCGGATTCGTCGCTCGTCGTGCGCTCCACGATGCGGCCGATGCGCCGGGCATCCGGCACCTGGGCGAGGATGACCTCCGCGTTCGCCGGCGTGGCGACCAGCACGAAACCGACGCCCATGTTGAAGACGTGATACCGCTCGACCATCGACAGGTTGCCGCGCTCCACCAGCCAGTCGAAGATGGGAGGAACCTCCCAGCTCCCCGGCTCAATGCGGGCGATGCAATCCTCCGGCAACGTGCGCGGCAGGTTGTCGACCAGCCCGCCACCGGTGATGTGCGCCATCCCCCGCACCAGGCCCTGGTCCAGCAGCGGTTTCACCGTGGGCAGGAAGCTCTGGTGCCCGGCCATCAGCGCGTCGCCGATCGTCTCGCCGGAACCCGGCAACATCTCCCAGAGCCGGGCGCGATCCTGCTCCCCATCGCCGGTGAGGCCGGCAATCCTGCGCGCAAGGCTGAACCCGTTCGTCTGCAAGCCGCCGCTGGGCAACCCGATCACCACATCACCCGGCTCGATCGAAGCGCCATCGACGATCCGGTCCTCGGTCACGGTGCCGACGATGAACCCGGCGACATCGTAGTCGCCCTCGCCGTACATGCCCGGCATCTCGGCTGTCTCGCCGCCGAGCAACGCCATCCCGTTCACCAGGCAGGCGTCGGCGATGCCACCGACCACGGCGGTCATCACATCGCCGTCCAGCTTGCCGGTCGCGAAGTAGTCGAGAAAGAAGAGCGGGGTCGCCCCGAGGGCGAGGATATCGTTCGTGCAGTGGTTGACGAGGTCGCGCCCCATCTGCGCGTGGGCCTCACCGCCGAGCGTCGCCGCCAACTGAAGCTTGGTGCCGACACCATCGGCGCTGGCCACCAGGATCTGGCCATTCGCCCCGGGCAACTTGTAGGTGCCGCCGAAATGACCGATCGGCCCCGCCTGCGCCCCGAGCGTCGCCGCCGCGCGCTCCTTCACCCGCGCCAGGGCGTGCGTCTGGGCGTCGATATCGACCCCGGCATCCTTGTAGGTGAGGCCGGTCTCGGACGGAAGATCGAGCGCGCACGAGGGCAGTTCCTGCGTCACGGTAGTTCCTTGTGGCAGTGAAGGCGGCGGGATGACGAACGATGGCTCGGGAGACGACAGGGGTTCCCGGGCACGGACGCGCTCAGGGCATCCGTGCCCGGGACCGGCGCCGATCGTTCACAGCGCCGGGGAGGACGGACCTGCGACGAGGTCAGGCGGCGGGATGCGCGCGCTGCGCCGCATCATCCGGCAGCGCGGCAGTTGTCCACGCCACCGGCTCCGCGGCGGCGTCATCCACCTCGCGCCGGACGAGCATGGTCCCGAAGCGCCCGAAATCGCGCTCCGGCAGCCAGCCGTGCAGCGTCGTGCCGTCCTCATCGAACGCCCGCTCCTCCACCCGGCCGAGCGCATGGAAGCGCTCGACGAGTTCGGAACGATTGTACGGGATCGTCACGGTGACTGGCACGAAGGCGTTCTCCACCTCCAGCACAGCCTCGATCTCCGCGAGCAGCGCCTTCACGTTGGTGCCCTGCTGTGCCGAGACCGGCACGGCGTGGGCGTCCGCTGGAATGCCGAGCCGCTCCTTGAGGGCCGCGACATTGGCATCCTCACCGAGCGCATCGATCTTGTTCAGCGCGTAGGCGACCGGCCGGCCATCGACGCCGAGGTCCTCCAGCGTCTCGTTGACGGTCACCACCTGCTCGCGGGCGTTCGGGTGGGTCACGTCCACGACGTGCACGAGCACGGTCGCCTCGCTGATCTCCTCCAGCGTCGCGCGGAAGGCCGCCACGAGCTGGGTGGGAAGATTGTTGATGAAGCCCACCGTGTCGGTGAGCAGCACCTCGCGCCCGCTGGGAAGCGGGATGCGTCGCGTGGTCGGATCGAGCGTGGCGAACAGCTTGTCCTCCGCCAGCACGCCCGCGCCGGTGATCGTGTTCAGCAGCGTGCTCTTGCCCGCGTTCGTGTAACCCACCAGCGAGATGACGCTGATCGGCGTGTCGTTGCGGCGGGCACGGTAGTTCTCGCGGTGCCGGTGCACCTGTTCCAGTTGTTCCTTGATGAAGGTGATCCGCTTCTGCGATTCGCGGCGGTCCGCCTCCAGCTGGGTCTCACCGGTCCCCCGCAGGCCCACGCCGCCACCGCCGGTCTGGCGGGAGAGGTGGGTCCACATGCGGGTGAGGCGCGGCAAGCGGTATTGCAACTGGGCGAGTTCAACCTGGAGGCGCCCCTCGTGCGTCTGCGCGCGGGCGGCGAAGACGTCGAGGATGAGCGCCGTGCGGTCGATGATCTTGATATCCAGCGCCTTCTCCATGTTGCGGAGCTGGGCCGGAGTCAGTTCACCATCGACGAGCAGGAAATCGTAGCCAAGCGTCTCCTGAAGCTCCTTGATCTCCTGCAGCTTGCCCTTGCCCACGTAGGTGGAGGGATGCGGATGATCGAGCTTCTGGGTGACCGCGCCCACGACCTCGACGTTCACCGTCTCGGCAAGGGTGGCCAGTTCTTCCAGCTCGTCCTGGATGCTCCAGATCTGGTTGGGAAGTTCGACAGCGACCAGCAGGGCCTGCTCCGGTCCAGCCTTGGTGGAGCGGCTGCGGTCGAGGGAGTGGTTCTGTTCGTCAAAGTCGGTTGTCAATGCGGTTATGGTGGGTCTCCCTCAAGCCCTCACCCCGCAGGGGAGGGTCTTCTCAATGTGGTCCGATATCCAGGGAATCGGCGTTGGATGCCGGGATGCTCGTGATCCCGATCCACGGTCGCCGGTTCAGCGGTGCAATGCCCATGTCGGTTCACCTCAGTGCGAGCTGCATCCAGGGACGCAGCGGGCCATCTCTTACAGGAAAATCAGCAGCAGAATCACGTCACACACTCCCGAAGTGCCGCATTACCTTGCATCTGTCCGATACAGAGCGCATCTTCATGATACCGCACGCTGCAAGCCCTCCCGCATCGAGGCACAACGCAACGACCCCGTCCCGACCGATCGGCGAGGCGGGGTCGCGGATGGGGTGCGGGCATCGGGCGCTACCGCGACCACGACCCCTACCGCTCCCCGTCGAAATCCTTCGGATAGACTCGTTCCTTCCAGCCGACAAGAAACGCCTTGGTGCGGGCGGTGACGATGTCCGGGACTCGGGGATCGGGGGTGTCCTTCAGCACAACCTCCCAGATCGGGTCCAGGCCCTCCCGGAACATGATCGGGAATTCGCGCTCATCGGTGATGAGGTCCTGCGAAAAGAGGATGTAGGGATCTCTGGTTGTCGTGGCATGGGTGCTCATCGCCGATCTCCTTTCTGACGCTGCCATCGAGCAACGTGATCTCGCCATGTCGCCCGAAAATCAGCTTCGACCTGATTGTAGGTATCGTTATACGGTCTGTGAACCCCGAGCCAACGCTTGTCGTAGGTCCTGCCTTCCGGATCGATGAAGTCGATGTGTGCCTCACCATGAGAGGAGTCGCATCGCACAATGGTGTGCCATTTGCCGTCCTCCCAGATATCGATCTGCAGCGTGAAGCTGCGAACCTCGCCGCGTTCGGCGATGAGGCGACGGTGGTAATAGACATCCCTGGAGAGGGCAAAGCCCAGGTTCCGGTCGACCATGGAAGCCTCTTCCCGCATCCCCGCTGCATCCAGTTCAGGTCCCGCACGCATTATGGATAGTCCCATCACATGGGCACAATAGCCCTCCCCGGGAGATCGTGGGATACTGCCCGGTGGCTGCGGGTGCGGACGCGGACGCCGGCGGCAGCCGGCTGGGGCTCGGGAACGCAAGGGGGCGGGGTGAGTATCGAACTCTTCGTGGTGGTGATGTTCCTCTCGGCGATCGGCGCCGGGATGCTCGGCTCGCTCGTGGGGCTCGGTGGCGGCATCCTGATCGTGCCGATCCTGACGATCGGTTTCGGGGTGGATATCCATCTCGCCATCGGCGCCAGCATCATCTCCGTCATCGCCACCTCCAGCGGCGCGGCCGCCGCCTTCGTCCGCGATCACATGACGAACATCCGCGTCGCGATGCTGCTCGAACTCGCGACCTCCTTCGGCGCCGTGAGCGGCGCGATCGTCGCTGCCTGGCTGAACCCGAAGCTCCTCTTCTTCCTCTTCGGCGGCATCCTCCTCTTCTCGGTCTTCCCGATGATCAAGAAGCTCGGCGAGGAGATCCCGCGGGGCGTCGTCAACGACGAGTGGGCCGACAAGCTCCGCCTGGACAGCTACTACCCCGACCGCAAGCATGGCGTCGTCCACTACAACGTCACGCGCGTGCCGCTCGGCTTCGTCATGATGTATGTCGCCGGTGTCGTCTCCGGCCTGCTCGGCATCGGCTCCGGCGCCCTGAAGGTGCTGGCGATGGATACCGCCATGCGCCTGCCGATCAAGGTCTCCAGCGCCACCAGCAACTTCATGATCGGCGTCACCGCCGCCGCCAGCTCCGGCATCTACTTCTGGCGCGACGACATCGTGCCGGAGATCGCGGCCCCGGTCGCACTCGGCGTGCTGGCGGGGGCCACGCTCGGCGCGCGCCTGCTCGTGCGCTTCCGGAGCGAGACGATCCGCCGCATCTTCATCGTGGTGCTGGTGATCGTCGCCGTGCAGATGTTCCTGAAGGGTCTGGGGGTCGTCGCGTGAGCCAGCATCAGTCCATCACACCCACCGCACCAGCGCCGGGCGCCCCGATGGGCGACCCGGAAGTACCGGAAGCCCGCTCGATGGAACTCTGGGTGAGCTACACCCTCCGCATCGGCGTCAGCATCGCCGCCGTCGTGATCCTCTTCGGGGTGGTCCTCTACGTGATCCAGGGGTCCTCCGGCGCCGGGCACCTGCAATCGATGGATGACCTGAAGCCGGGACGCGACAACACGATCGATGTCAGCTGGACCTCGATCCGGGAGGGCCTGGCGGACTTCGAGGCGATCGCCATCATCCAGGTCGGCCTGCTGATCCTGCTCCTCACCCCGGTGACGCGCGTGGCGCTGACGCTGCTGCTCTTCCTCCGCGACCGGGACCGGATCTTCGCGATCATCACCGCGGTCGTGCTGACCATCCTGCTGCTCGGCTTCTTCGGCATCGTGTAGCGACTACTCCATACTCCCGATACGTTCAGATCTCCCCGGTGGCATGATCGCTTAGGTGACGCCCCCGGGGATCATCATGCCCGCCCAACGGTGTGTTGCCCGAATCACTGGCATCACCCGGATTCGCGGTGAGTCAGCCCCCCTCCCAATACCGGAAGCCCCCGACATCGTGACTCCCTCGATACAAGCCGCTGGGGATTCCCCCCATCCGAGCCTCCCTTCGCCACGCTTGCGAATGGGCAAGTTCCCCGATGCCCCTTTGAATCCGGCTTGGGATCATGGGTGCACCGTCCGACCCCGTACACCCCCAAGTAAGAAGGGAGTCCCCATGCAACCGATGCTGCCACCATCGAGTCATCGCGACCTTGCCGAATCGCTCTTCACGGATCGCCACTCCATCGGAACTGCAGAAGACAGCCGTGCTCACCCCGGCGCCACCTCCCTCACCCTGGGCAGTGTCATCCTCGCCCTGCTGGCCACCGTGCCCCGGTGGTTTCCCATGCGCTCAACTTCACGGACCGATGCCTCGTCCCCGGTCGATCCGGCCGTTCAGGAGGGGGCCGCAGGGACCGCCGGTCAGCAATGCCTCTCAGGTGATATCCGAGGAATGGGGGAAATCGCGGATGCCATAGCCCAACCGCGCACCCACCATGAGGATGTGGAACCGCTTGCCGCACTACCAGGCTAATGGACCAGGGAGGTCATCCATGACTGCCAAGAGGAGCACCCTTGCCGAACTCGTCGATCCCCGCCACACAGCGATCCTCGTGATCGACATGATGCCGCTCTTCACCGAGAACGATTGGGAGCCTGGCACGGGCCAGGTCATTGCTGCGTCGCTCGCCTTCATCGAGGCGGCGCGTGCGAATGGCGTTCCCCTCACCTTCATCCGCCACACGATCTCCGATGCCGACTGGACGCCGGTCTGGCAACGCAAGTGGCCGATCGAGGTCAAGGAGATGTACAGGCCCGGCGGCATCGCTAACGATTTCGATCATCGATTTCAACCGCACCCGGGCGACCTGGAAATCGTGAAGGCACGTTACAGCGCCTTCATCAACACCACGCTCGCCATGCAACTGCGAGCACGAGGCATCCAGACCGTCATCGCGCTGGGTCTCATCACGGATATCTGTATCAGCTCCACCATCCGCGACGCGTTTCATAACGAATTCGACACGGTCACGCTTTCCGACTGCACCGCGACGTCAACCCTCGCGCGGCATGAGGCGGCGCTAGCCGCGCTCGCCGACTGCTTCGGGACCGTCTGTCCTTCGGGTGCGGTCGTCGCGGCATGGGCCGAGACCAGGGCAATCGCAGACTGACCATCCCGGGCCAGTCGCCTTGCTACAGGAATTGACGAAAAACATACAAACCGGCAGGATGCAAGTGGGACATCCTGCCGGTTCGCGCCGTCTCCCCCACGTCTAGGCGAGCGACGGAGTCCGTCGATGCGTCGTAACCCAATCGAGCCGATCGCCAATCCAGCCCCCATGATGCCGCGACCGCTCTCCGGCTTCGTCGGTCGCAAACGGGAGATCGCCGCGCTTTCGGCCCTGCTCACCTCCCCTGCGGTGCGCCTGCTGACCATCACCGGCCCCGGCGGCATCGGCAAGACGCGTCTCGCTCTTGAAACGGCCGCAACGCTGAACGAGGCGTTCCCCGACGGAATTGCATTCGTTCCCCTCGCGCCGACAGGCGATCCCGAGCGCGTGCCCTTCGTCATCGCCAGGGTGCTTCTTCGCGATGCGCGCGCCAGCCAGGACCTCAACCGCCTGCACGAGGCTCTGGCCGGCAAGAATTTCCTCCTTCTGCTCGACAATCTCGAACATCTGCTGTCCGCCGGGCCGCTCCTTGCCGATCTCCTGCAAACCCATCCCCGGCTGACCGTGCTGGCAACGAGCCGGAGCCGCCTCGATCTCAGTGGAGAACACGTCTTCGGCCTCGGTCCCTTGTCGAGAGACGACGCCCGAACGCTCTTTCGCCAGCGCGCGAGGGCGTTGAATGCCCACACCACCTTCCATGACGGGGCCGTGACCATCGATGCCATCTGCTCCAGACTCGACTACCTTCCCCTCGCCATCGAACTCGCTGCCGCCCGCACCGCCACCCTACCTCCCGATGCCCTGTTATCCCGCCTCTCCCAGCCACTGACGATCCTCCGCAATGGTCCGCGTGACGTCCCTCTCCGGCACCAGACCATGCGCGACACCATTGCCTGGAGCTACGACCTCCTCGACGACGACCGGCGCGCGGGTTTCCGCCAGCTCTCGGTCTTCGTCGGCGGCTTCACGCTCGAAGGAGCACAGGCCATCCTTGGCAACGACAGCGACGCCCTCGATCTTGTCGAATTCCTCGTCGCCCGCTCCCTTGTCGTGCCGATGCCGGGCGAGTCGTCCGCCCCCCGATTCGCGATGCTCGAATCCATCCGCCAGTTCGGCGTTGACGAGCTCGTGGCGAGTGGCGACGACGAAGCAACGCGCCGGGCCCAGGCCGACTACCTGATCGCACTGGCCGAGAACGCAATCCCCTTCTACGATGGACCGCACCTTTATTTCTATCTCTCTCGCGTTGTGGACGAGATGGACAATATCCGCTCTGCCATGCGCTGGAGTCTGGATTGCCGGGACGGCATCCGGGCAAACCGTCTTGCCGGAGCCATCTGGCGGCTCTGGCAGAACGGCGAAATGCGCTGGTTGGCGAACACGCCGTGGGAGGCCCACTGGGCCGAGGGCCGATCATGGCTGGAGCAGGCCCTCGCCCTCCGGGAATCCGTGCCACCAGCATTCCAGCTCGAGGCCCTCTCCGGAATGACCTACCTGCTGGTCACGACCGGCCAGCATCATCAGGCCGATCGGTATGCGGAGGAGTTGCTCGACCGAGCACGCGAGGCGCAGGATCCCTTGGGAGAACATTGGGCGCATCTGGCTAAGGCCGATAACGCCCTCTCAAGAGGAGACCTCCTCGCGGCACACACCGAGTTCGCCGCAGCGCTGGAAGCAGCCCAACGCAGTCGCGATCCTGACAACCAGATCTGCGGCGCATACGTCGGTCTCGGAAGACTCGAATTGGCTACTGGCAATCTTCCCGAAGCCGAGGCGAACCTGCGAACGGCTCTCACGTTTGGCGGGATCAGCGGCAACCCGCACAACCTCTCCCTGGCGACGATCTTCCTTGCCATCGTCTGCCATCGACAGGGCAAGGCCAATGAGGCATCCCAGTTCGCCCTGGCCGGAATCCGGCACCTGGCAGACATTCACGACGATGCGCGCTCGCAGATCCCGGTGCTGATCCTCGCCGAGCTCGCACTCACGACCGGCCAGACACTCGAGGCGGTCCGCCTGGTGGCCCACGCCTCGACCCGTCCCCGCTTCTACGGTTCGACAACCATCGACGAGGCGAAGATCGCGCCATTCCGCGCCGCGCTGCCGGAACCGGCCTTCTCCCAGGAGTGGGAGGCAGGCACCCGCCTCTCCCCCGAGGACATCCGCGTCATGGCCGAACGGATCGTCGAAATCCTCGATCGGGACCCCTCACCCCCACCGACCCTCATCCCGACCTCGCTGCTCTCCCCACGCGAGGAGGAGGTCCTGCATCTGCTCGTGGCGGGCCGGACGAACCGCGCCATCGGCCAGGAGCTCTTCATCAGCGAACGCACCGTGG
>JBQCJS010000774.1:0-2046 GCA_051952485.1 Thermomicrobiales bacterium
TACCCGAACATCGTGGCGGCGGGGGTCCGCGCTGCCGAACTCGCACGCGGGGGCAGCACGTCGACCACGGCCGAGGATCGCATCGCCCTGCAGACGGGAGGCCATTGATGACCACGTCGACATCCACGTTCGAGGTCTCCGTCAAGGGCAGCGGTGAGGACGCCGAGGTGACGGTGCAGGAGGGGGCGGTGCTCGCTCCCTGGCCGGCGGACGCGCCGCTGGCGGTGATCGGCAAGCCCTTCACCCGGATCGAAGGGCGCGAGAAGGTCAGCGGCCGCGCCCGGTACACGTACGACATCCGCCTGCCGCGCCAGCTCTACGCCCGCGCCCTGCGCAGCCCGCATCCCCACGCCCGGATCGTCCGCATCGATGCCAGCAAGGCGGAGGCCCTGCCGGGCGTCCACGCGGTCCTGACCGCCGACAACGCGCCGGAGATCGCCTGGTATGGCGACAGCACGCTCTTCTCGCGCGTGGTGCATTTCATCGGCGATGAGGTCGCCGTCGTGGCGGCCGAGAGCGAGGAGGTCGCGGACGACGCCCTCCGCCTGATCGACGTCACCTACGAACCGCTGCCCCACGTCACCGACCTCGAAGCCGCGCTGGCGCCGGGCGCCCCGAAGGCCCGTGAAGAGAGTGAGCGGGAGGGCAACATCGCCGACGATCCCAAGGTCTACGACCGGGGCGATGCCGGGGCGGCGTTCGCGGCCGCCGACATCGTGATCGACCGCGTCTTCCACACCGCCGCCGCGGCTCACAACAGCCTGGAGCCACATGGCACGACCGCCTTCTGGGACGGCGACGAGCTGACCATCTACGCCTCCACGCAATCGGTCTTCACGATCCGCCAGGAGGTCGCGGAGGCGCTCGGCCTGCCGGAACATCGCGTCCGGGTCATCAAGGAGCACATGGGCGGCGGCTTCGGGGCGAAGCAGATCTCCTGGAAGCAGGACGTGATCGCCGCCCTGCTCTCGAAGCGGTCCGGTCGCCCCGTCCAGTTCATGCTCGACCGGCGGGCGGAGAACCTGGCGGTCGGTCACCGGCCCTCTACCCGCCAGCGCGTGAAGCTCGCCGCGCGGCAGGACGGCACCCTGCTCGGCATCTGGGCCGAGATCGCGCAGGCGCGGGGCGCCTACCTCACCGGCGGCGAGGCGAGCAACGTCAGCGGCATGTACCAGACCCTCTACCGGTGCGAGAACGTCCACACCGAGGAGACGAGCTACCACGTCAACATCGGTCCCGCCGTCGCCTTCCGCGCGCCGGGGCATGTGGAGGCGGCCTTCGCGCTCGAACAGGCAATGGACGAACTGGCGCGCGCTCTCGCCATGGACCCGATCGCGTTGCGCCGGAAGAACTACTCCGAGGTCGAACAGCTCGAAGACAAGCCCTACACCCTGCCGGAAGGGCTGCGCCTCTGCTACGACACCGTCCAGCCGGAATGGGACGCATACCGGCGGCCGGAACCGGGCGGTACGAAGCGTTACGGCATCGGGTTCGCCGCCCACGACTGGGCGGCGGGCAGTGGCCACCCTCCTGGCTACGCCTGGATCGAATTGCAGGAGGATGGCACCGCCAACGTCATCACCGGCACGCAGGATATCGGCACCGGCACCCGCACCGGCCTCGCGCAGGTCGCCGCCGAGGCCCTCGGCCTCACGCTGGACCGCATCGCCTTCCGGCTCGGCGATACGGGTACCGGGCCCTACGCCCCGGTCAGCTCTGGCAGCGCCACGCAGGCGACGATCGGGCCTGCCATCCGCGATGCGGCGGATCAGGTCGTCCGGCAGCTGCTGGATGCCGCCTCCACCATCATGGAGATCCCGGCCTCCCGCCTCAGCGTGCGGGAGAACGCCATCCTCGTCGACCGCGATCCGGGTCGCGCCACCCCGATCGCCGATATCACGTCCCAGCTCGGCCCGGCCACGATCCAGGGCCGTGGCGCCCGCACCGACAACCCGGCGCAGAAGGCCGTACGCACCTTCGGCGCGCAGCTCGCCGAGGTGGAGGTCGACACCGCCACCGGGGATGTCCGCGTGCTGCGGATCGTCA
>JBQCJS010000775.1:0-4122 GCA_051952485.1 Thermomicrobiales bacterium
GCGTACGCCATCAATCCGGTGAACGACGAGCGGATTCCGGTCTGGATCGCGGACTACGTGCTGCTCACGTACGGGACAGGCGCCATCATGGCCGTCCCCGCGCACGATGAGCGCGACTTCGCCTTCGCGAAGGCCTTCGACCTGCCGATCAAGGTTGTGATCCAGCCGGACGATGCGCCTATCCTCGACCCGGCCACCATGACCGAGTCGTATCACGGTGGCGGCCGGATCGTGAATTCCGGCGACTTCAACGGCCTGACCGTGCCGGAGAGCATCGCCACCGTGATCGAGCGGCTGACCGGGCAGGGATGCGCCAAGGCCGAGGTCAACTACCGGCTGCGCGACTGGCTGATCTCCCGCCAGCGCTACTGGGGCACACCGATCCCGGTCGTCTACTGCGATTCCTGTGGGATCGTGCCGGTGCCCGAGGATCAACTCCCGGTGATGCTGCCGCTCGATGCGGAGTTCACCCCCACCGGCCAGAGCCCGCTCATCTCGCATCAGGAGTTCCTGAATACGACCTGCCCGCAGTGCGGCGGCGCGGCGCGGCGCGAGACGGACACGATGGATACCTTCATGGATTCCTCGTGGTACTGGTTCCGCTACACGAGCCCGCACGAGGATTTCGCGCCCTTCTCCCGGGAGACGGCGAAGGCGTGGACGCCGGTCGATCTCTACTGCGGCGGCATCGAGCACGCCATCCTGCACCTCCTCTACGCGCGCTTCTTCACGAAGGCGCTGCGCGACATGGGGTTGGTGGAGCAGGACGAGCCGTTCAAGCGCCTGCGCAACCAGGGGATGATCCTGGCGGCGGAGGGCACGAAGATGTCCAAGAGCCGCGGCACCCAGGTCGGCCCAGACGAACTGGTCGCCCAGCATGGCGCCGACGCGCTGCGCCTGCACCTGATGTTCCTCGGCCCTTGGGAGCAGGGGGGGCCGTGGAACGATCGCGGCATCACTGGCATGGAGCGTTTCCTCCGCCGCGCCTTCCAGATCGTCTCCGAGGTCGGGACGCGGCAGATGAGCGGTGAAGCTCCGGAATCCGATGTCGCGGCGCTGCGGGCGCTGACGCACCGCACGATCCAGCGGGTGACGGAGGACATCGACAGCTTCCAGTTCAACACGATGATCGCGGCCCTGATCGAGTTCACGAACGAGCTGATGAAGCTGCGCGAGACGCCGGTGGCCGGGACTGCCGCCTGGCGCGAGGCGGCCGAGACGCTGACCCTGCTGATGGCCCCGGCGACGCCGTTCGTGGCCGAGGAGCTGTGGGAACGCCTCGGCAACGAGTATTCGGTCCATCACCAGCCGTGGCCGACCTTCGACGAGGCGCTGACGGTCGTTGACAGCGTCGAGATCCCGGTCCAGATCAACGGCAAGGTCCGGGACAAGATCGTGGTCTCGCGCTCGGCGGACGAGATGGAGACGCTGGCCATCGCGAAGGCGAGTCCCCGCGTCCAGGAGTTGCTGGAGGGCAAATCGACGGTCCGCGAGATCGTCGTGCCGGGCCGGATGGTGAACCTCGTCGTCAAGTAGCCTCATTGCCGTTCTCGCCCCGATCCGGCAAACGGGCAGTTTCGCGAGGGCCGTTCGTGGCATAGAGTTGAGGGTATGAATGCCCAGACCCTGCGCTCCAACGAACGGCCCTCGCTGCGGCTCCTTCCCGGTCGGACGGTGCTGCCCGCCTTTCGCGGCATCGCACGCCCGAGAGTCGTCGCCCAGCTCGATCGTCTGTCGTCGTGCCGACTGATCCTCGTCACCGCACCCGCCGGGTGGGGCAAGACGACAGCGGTGCGGGAGTGGGTGGGTCAGCGATCCGGGCTGGTTGCCTGGTGCCGGTTCGATGGGCGACCCCACGATGCCATATCGACGCTGCGGCAGATCGTCGAGGCGATCGCGCCGTGTCTCCCTGACGGAGCGCAGGACGTGCTTCCTGTCGTGCGGACGGGTCGGACGGAGGACCTCGAGCGCGCCCTCTCGCTGCTCCACGAGGCCCTCCGGCTGGGCGACACCCGGATCTGCGTGGTGCTGGATGACCTGGCGTATGGTCCCGGGGTAGCGGACCTGCTCGACGTCCTCCTGGAGACGGAGCACGACGCGCTCCAGCTGGTCATACCCGCGCGCTCGGCCTATCCGAATCCTGTCAGCCGGATGCGACTTCTTGGCGACGTGGGAGAGCTGGAGCCGGAGACCTTGCGTTTCGACCTCGATGAGGCGAGCCGGTTCTGGGCGACGAATCCACATCGCGACCTGGACGCCGACGCCATCGCAGAGACGCTGGCGCTCACGGAGGGATGGGCTGCGGGCCTTGGGTTGATGGCGTTGTCGGAGGCTGCACTCCCCGGCGCGCGCGGGGCGACGGTCCCGGGGTCCGACGTGCCGGCAACGCTGGCGTCGTACCTGGCAGAAGAGGTGTTCGCGTCTTTTCCGGCCCAGGTGCTCGCCCTCCTCTCGGCAGCGGCCCTGATCGGGCCCTTCACCGCTGCCGCCTGCGATGTCGTGTTGAACCGCGATGATAGTCAGGCCCTGCTCCATCATCTGGTGCAGAACAACCCGTTCCTGATGCCTGTCCCGGATCGGCCCGGCTGGTTCCGGCTGCATCGGATGGTGGGTGACTATTTGGCCGTTCGCCCAGACCTGCTCCCGGACGACCTTACCGTGCTGCATCGTCGCGCGGCGACGTGGTTTCTTTCCCAGGGGATGATCGAGGAGGCGATTCCGCACGTCCTTGCCATCCACGAACCGGATGGCCTGCTGCGGGTGCTGGAGTGCCTGGCGGAACGACCCGTTCTCTCTCCGGACCTGGCGGCCGCCGCGCTGGACGTCGTGGCGAGGACGCCCCTGCCATCGCTGCGACAACGACCGGCGGCGCTTCGCTTCGCCGCGTGGCTCCTGGTGCGGTCGGGACGCCTGGATGAGGCGCGGGCGATGGCCGAAGCGCTGCGGTCCAGCGGGGATGAACTGGCTGCGGGGGATCGCCGGCGACTGGAAGCGGACGCCCTTTCCATCGAGAGCCGGATCGGTGCGTACCTGGGCGACGATTCCCTGGTGGAACGGACCGGCGAGGCGGCGTTGGCGCTCCTGGGATCGGACGATGCCGCCCTGCGGGCCGATCTGCTGCTCAGCCTGGGGTGGATCCGACGCGGCCAGGGCGATCTCACGGCATCGGTTGCGCTCTTCGACCGGGCCGCACGACTTGGCCGGCAGGCGGGGCATCCGCAGGCGGCGCTGTGGGGGACCCGGTACCTTGCGCTCGACTGGCTGACGCTCGGTCGGCTGGGTGAAGCCGCGGTGCTCCTGGATGACGAGATCGACCGCATTGCCAAGGCCGATGTCAACCGGGACTTTGCTCGCGCGGCGTTACTGGTCGGGCGTGCGGAGGTCGCCTACGAGCGAAACGCCCTGTCCGAGGCGCGGGCGGCAATCGACGACGCGCTGGCGATGGCCCACCGGGCGGCGGACGCCAAGATCCTGATGAATGCCTATGTCGCGAAGGCGTGGCTGGACCGCGCGTGTGGCGACCCGGATGGCGCCCAGCAGGCGGCGTTGCGCGCGTACCGACTCTTCGATGGCCGGAGCGAGGCCGCGTTGCTGGCGTTCCTTGCGCTGGATCGCGGGAATGTGGCGGTGGCGGCGCAGTGGGCAGCGATGTCGGACCTGAGCCCGCACGACCTCGATGGGCACGATGGCGGGGTCCTGCCGCTGGCGGCGATCACGTACGCGCGCCTGGCTGCCGCGAGCGGAGAACCAGCGACTGCGATGGCGGTGCTGCACTCATTGGATGCCTTCTGCGAGGGGAAGGGGTGGGTGCGGCCGCGCATCGTGACGCGAGCATGGTTGGCCGTGTTGAGCAACGAATCGGGTGCGACCCAGGATGCGATTCACCACATCGTCGAGGCAGTTCGACTGGCTGCGGCGGAAGGATACGTGCGGAGCGTCCTCGATGCCGGGCGGTCGATCGAGCCCATCGTGCGTGATGCCTTGCGGACGGGCCGCCTCACGGACCGCGAGCGGCACTTCGTGCTTGGCATCGTGGGCCAGGCCGGACCGGAATCGCCGGCGTCCGCGTTGCCGGACGAGGCTGCCCCACCGGCAATGCTGCTCGAGCCCCTGACGGAACGG
>JBQCJS010000776.1:0-2541 GCA_051952485.1 Thermomicrobiales bacterium
GCCTGCGGGGGGCGGATGCTCCCTACGCGGGGCTGGATGCGACTCGGCTGATCTGGGACTTCTTCGTGGCCCATCCGAAGGGATAGCGGTTCTGGCAGGAGCTTCCCCATGCACCTCGGGTGAAGCAGCACAGGGAGGAGCGCCGCAGTCGCGGCGCTCCTCCCTGCGGGCGTTCGCTCCCGGGTTGCCTACCCGGCGAGCTGATCCTGGCTGCCATCGAGGATCACGCCACGGATGTCGTCGAGCACGATGTCGGCGGCGATCATGCTGTTTGCCCCACTCCAGACCTGGCCATCGACCAGCCCGTAGTCGCCCGCCGCGATCGCCGGAAGCGAGGCGAAGAGGGGATTCTCCATGTAGGTCGCCACGAGGGCGTCGCGATCGGCCACTTCCTCGGCGGTGAAGCGTGGGGCCAGGAAGATCCAGTCCGCGTCCAGCTTGTCCATCTGCTCGAGGCTCAGGCCGTCGCCACTATGCGGGTAGGGCACGCTCTCGGCGTAATCGTTGCCGACAATGCCCACGCGCCGCAGGAGCACGCCAGTGAACCACTGCTGGGACATCACCAGCGGGAAGTCCGGGGTCGGGCGGACGACGATCGAGGTCTCGCCCTGATGGCCGGCGAGGTCGGCGGCCAGCTGGGCCGTCTTCTCGTGCTGGGCATCCAGCAGCGCCTGGCCCTCCTCCAGCTTGCCGAGACAGTGGCTCCACACGAGATGGCTGTACTCGAAATACTGGAGCCCCAGCGGATCGGCCGTATCGATGTCCTGGGGGATGACGAGCGGCGCGATCCGGACGAGCGCCTGGACGTTCGGATCGGCCTCGGCGTCGGCCTGCGTCGCCCCGGTGAAGCGTTCGCGACCCTCGGCGAGGATGAGGTCCGGCTTCAGCGCGATCACCTGCTCCACATCGAAGTCGTCCCAGCCACCGACATACGTGATCTCGGCCCCGTCGGGCACCAGCGGTTGCAGGTAGTTCATCACCGCCTCGTCGCCGCCCGACTCGACTCCATAGCTGAAACCGGTCGCGACCGGCACCAGCCCCAGGTTCAGCATGGTGTCCACCGGACCATCGTTGATGCAGAGCACGCGCTGGGGATTCTCCGGTAGCTCCACGGTGCCGAGGAGCGTTTCGATCACGCCCGGCGTGAACGTGAGGCTCGCGACCGGGCTGGCGACTGGCGTCGCACCCTGGGCGAAGACGGCACCGCCCCCCGCCGTGAGGGCGATCCCGGCGATGCCGGCAGCTCCGGCGGCCTGCGAGAACTGGCGTCGGCTGAGGTTGCGGCTGGTGACCATCTGGACGAACTTCTCCCCTGTTCGAGCGGCTGCGCGATCCCGCACGGTGTCGCATGGGCTGGCCGGGTCGACGATGATCGCGATCCCGATGCTGTCCCGGCGTTCCCTGAAAGCAGACTAATATACTCAGGTATAATCCTGCCAGTATTGGCGAGCGAGATGGCATTGAGGACGGGTCCCTGGGTCCACGAAGGAGACGATACGTGATCGGAGCGGATGGTGCGGTGATCGAGTGTGCGCGGCTGCGGCAACTGGCGCGGGAAGGGGCTGATCCGGAGCGGGTCGAAGCCTTCTGGGTGGAGGTGGCGGCCGTCGGGACGCCGCTGATCGAGCTGGACGACGCGCACCCCGACCATGGGCTCGTCACGTTCCTCTACCGCGAGGGCGAGCGGCCCGTGACGTCGGTCTCGCTCTGGGAGCCGGTCAGCTGGAAAGCCCCCGCGGACCGCCAGTTGCGGAAGCTCGCCGGAACCGACATCTGGCACCTCAGCTGGTGGGTGCGTCGCGATCTGCGCTGCAGCTATCACGTCGTCGTGACGTACGCCGATGCCGATGCGCCGGAGGCCGAGGGCGATCCCCTCAACCGCCACACCGCGTTGTCCGACTGGACGCCGAAGCGCGAGGAACCGACGCTGGTGATGCCCGATGCCCCGGCCTATCCGTGGCTGGAGGAACGCCCGGGTACCCCGCGCGGGACGACCCATGCGCTCACCTTCCGCAGCGAGATCCTGGGCAACGAGCGGCCGGTGTGGGTGCATGTCCCGGCCAGATTCGACCCGGAGGGCGGGCCGTACCCGTTCGTGGTGATCTTCGATGGGGAGGAATGGCACAGTGCCCCGGGCATCCTCGACCGCCTGATCGCGGCGGGGGAGATCCCTCCCATCGTGGCGATCCTCGTCAACCAGATCGGTGTCCGCAACGCCGAACTGACCTGCAACCCGGACTTCTCCCGCGCCATCGCGACCGAGCTCGTGCCCTGGTTGCGCCCGCAGTTCGCCCTGAGCGACGATCCGGCGCAGGCGGCCCTGAACGGCCGGAGCTTCGGCGGGCTCTGTTCGGGATGGACGGCACTCCAGCATCCGGACGTCTTCGGCAATGCCTTCATGCAATCGGGGTCGTGCTGGATGCACCCGACCGTGCTACCGGGCTACGCCGATCCGGCCTGGACGCTGGATCAGCCGGTGGGGGAGGATGCGAAGGTGCCGACCATCATCGAGGCGTTCATGCACGCCGAGCCGGCGCCGAT
>JBQCJS010000777.1:0-2895 GCA_051952485.1 Thermomicrobiales bacterium
GTCGGTGAAGCGGGGAACGGCGTCACATGATGATGTTCGGGTTTCCTGTCAAGACCGAGCGCAACTCCGCTTCAGAGCCACCGTAATGTTTGACGACGTACCCTGCAAGCGCAGTGACCGCCGTCGCGTCGGGCGGGGAATCGGCCAACGCCTCGGCGTAGTACCGCCATTCATGAAGCGGCAGCATGGCGTCGAGCGCATGCGATCCTACGGGATCGAGCAGGGTAAAGCACGGCCATGCCGGAAAGATGATTCGTGACGCATCCGTACCGCGAAAGGTGACCCCATTGAGCGTTGCCCGTGAGAAGTCGCCGCCAATCAGGTTCCCCATCTCGGCGTAGACCGTGGGCACATGTCCGAAGGTACAGTCGCTGAACGTTCCTTCAAAGGTGCATCCTTCGAAGGCACAATTGGCCCAGTGAATCCCGGCCAGGGCGCGTTTGGCGACAATCCTGCAGTTGACGAAGCGGACGTCGACCAACCCCATCATCCTGGCCGGGATGCTGAACGTCACCGTGCAGTCGCGCAGCTCCAGATCGGGACCGAGGGCGTCGTACGACTCAGCACCCTTGTCCGAGACCAGGATCGATTCGCCCACGATCGTCTGGTTGGCGAGATTCCGCATGAACAGCTTCCTCCGGAGAACAAGGCCGGGCCTCGCTGGACGGTGTTGGGATCGTTCATCGTGTAGGCAAGCATGGTTGCCTGGAGGGGACACGGCCAATCCGGCCTGCCAGGGGGATCACGGCATCCAGAATTGCAACATCCGAAACGTGATGTCCGCCATCCGTTTCGCATGAAGGTCTGCATTGGTTTCGGTGCCGGAAAGGACTTCGTACTTCAGGCCGGTCCTGGTATCGATCAGGTCCACACCGGTCAGATTGTACTCGAGTGTCGGTGAGATCTTGGGCGCAATCAGGCGAATCGCCGCATGGACGAAGCGGCCAAATGCCTGCTGGCGCAGCAGGTTGGCCCGCCACCCTTCCTTATCGGCGTAGGCCTTGCGAATCGCGGCCCGCTCGTTGGCGCTGAGTTCACTGTTGCTCCATTTCGAGGCGGCAGCGTCGACTTCGGCCTGCAACCGATCGCCGACCGGGTCATTCTTGGGAATGCTGGCCGTGGTGTCGCCATCCTTCAGGTGATACCGGCGACCGTAGAGTTCGACCTGCTGATTGCCCTCCTGATGCTGACGGATGACCTTGTCCGGTTCAGGCGGCGGCTCGGGCTCCTTCTTGCCGCCCTTTCCCCCCTTGGCGCTGCTCTTCCTGCTCGATGTCGTCTCCTGCTGCGCCTGGTCGGTTGCCTTGGTTGGCGATCCCTTGCCCGTTCCGGTTCCACCACCGGACGTGCCAGTCGAGCCGCCACCGGTGCCTTTTGCCTTGACGGACGCCATTGCCAACCCGGTGCCGGGACCCGTAATGACGATCACCCCGTTGACGACCTTGACCGTGCCGACGGCGACCTCGCCACCGACCGCGACTGGCGGAGGCGGCGCCATGCCCGGAGGTCCGGCTGGTGCGAGCTGCATGCCACCGCCACCCGGTGGCGGGTTCATCGGCTTTGGTGTCGGGAGCGCCTTGCCGCCGACGATCATGGCCAGGGCAAGCAGGATGCGAAGTTCCGTTCCTCCCATGCGCTTGCCGAATTTCTCGGCGGCTGCCTCCAGCTCCGGGAGCTTGCGGGCGCGTTTCGACTCATCGCTGAGATCCATCCAGGCTTCGGCGAGATTGATCAGTTCCGATGTCGCGAACGCAACCATCGAGACGAGGGCGATCGTCTCCATGACGGCTACCGCCTTGGAGAAGATGGGCTCGGGCATGATCCAGAGCGCAAGATAGGCCATGATGCCAACGATGGTCGTACCGATGAAGAGCGGATCGTTGAACATCGCGCTGGCAGCCTCGCGGATGCCCTCGTCCATGTATTGCGGAGACATGCGCAGGGCCATCCAGAACTTGTCCTCATCCGTGATGCGGAGGTCCTTGCGACCCGAATCGACATCGCCGCCGTACTTGTTGTTGTAGGAGTTCCAGAGGTCGCGTTCCCAATCGGCCAGGCTGTTCCAGGATTTCCGGACGTCCGGGTCATACGCCGCCTGCTTGATCTTGTCGCTGAGCTTGACCGTTGCGGTCGTGGCGCCCACATATTCGTGATGCTTCTTGAGGATGGCCTTGACGTCATCAGGCTTAAGTCCCTTGTCGCCCTGCTTCATCTGGGCGCCGGAGAACTGTTCCTGGTTCGCCTTGATGAACTTCGCCCACTCCAGCCAGCTTCCCTTTGGCTTGTCATCCTTTGGCGCATTGGGATCGGGAGGGGCAATCACCTTGTTCAGCGCGTCGAGCAGCGCTGCGGCCTCCTCGAAGGAGAGCGGCTCACCCTTCTGGGCCTTGTCCTTGATCTTGTCGGCATCCGTGACCGGGATCATGCCCCGTTTCCGGAGTTCCTCCAGTTGCTCCATGTTTTCGAGCTTGACGACCGGCCCCTTGGCGTCCGGCTGGTTCGGGAGCGGTGATCCGTTGGGATCGCCACCCTGCTCGCCGCCAAACCCTCCGGATTGGCCGGGAGGTGCTTTCTGGGTGGGATCGCCAGTGCCCCCTTCCTTCGTGGGCTGGTCGGTCCTGGCACCCCCCTTGGATTCCTGCTTCTGCTGCTTCGGCGCATTGGGATCGCCGCCCTGCCCCTTGCCGTCACCGCCCTGTCCGCCGCCACTTCCGGAACCCCCGGCCTTCACCTGGAGCGGGACAGCTCTGGTCATCGCGCCGAGGTAGGCCTTGTACCGGTTGATCCCTTGCTGGATCTGGGTTTCGGTCCCGGTGACCTCCAGGGTGACCTCGACAAAGACGGCATCCGGCCCGGGCTTGATCAGGAACTGGTCCTGGTCGGGAAGATAGCGAA
>JBQCJS010000778.1:0-4002 GCA_051952485.1 Thermomicrobiales bacterium
CTTCGAGTATTCGTGGAAGCGCGTGATGAACCCGGAGACGATGAGCAAGTATCGCCCGGCGATGCATGTCATCAAGAACGGGACCGCGATCGACTCCGAAACCGATCCGATGGACTTCAACGAACTCGGGGTGAAGGCGACCGACGACTACACGCTCGTCGTCGATCTCGAAGGCCCGACGCCATTCCTGCCGCTGCTCACCAGCACCTGGACCTATTGCCCGGTGCCGCAGAAGGTGGTCGAGGAGAAAGGCGCGGCCTGGGGCGAGGCCGAGAACATGGTCTCCAACGGTCCGTACAAGATGACCGAGTGGAATCACGACCAGAACATCGTGCTTGAACTCAACGAGCACTACTACGGTGAGAAGCCGACGATCACGCGCGGCGAAATCACGATCTTCCCGGATGACTCGACGCAGCAGTACACCGCGTTCGAGAACGACGAGCTCGACATTGCCGCGCCGGAAGGCGCCGACCTCGAGCGCGCGATGGGCGACGCGGAAGCCGCCAAGAACATCCATAGCTTCTCGCAGTCGAACTGCCGCTTCATCACCTGCGATGCGAAGACGGAGCCGACGAGCAACGCCGACTTCCGCCGCGCGATTTACGCAGCCATCGATCGCGACGTGATCGCCAAGACAATCCTGAAGGGGGCATTCGTCCCGGCGTTCAACGTCGTGCCGAGCGACATTCCGGGGAACAACCCGGATGCGACCAACCCGGCTGGCGAGGACGCGGCAAAGGCTGCGCTTGCGGCGAGCGGTGTCGATGCCTCCAAGACGGAACTGGAGTATTCCTACCGCGTGGATTCCACCACGAAACTGGTGGCGGAATACATCCAGCAGCGCGTGCCGGAAGTCCTGGGACTCAAGGTCAAGCTGAATCCGGTTGAGCCGGCGGCGTGGTCGGACTACGTGAACTCCCGCCACGATCAGCCATTCAACACCAAGTACGGCTCGTGGGGGTCGGACTTCGCCGATCCGTCGAACTGGCACAACCAGAACTTCGTCAGCCAGTCCGATCACTATTACCTGAGCTGGAAGAACGAGGAATACGGCGCCCTCTGCGCGAAGGCGGTGGGTGAGCCGGATATCGCCACCCGAAACTCGCTGTACCAGCAGGCGGAAGTGATCCTCGTGAACGACGCGGCCTACATCCCGGTCTATCGCAGCCTCGCATTCGAGGCGGTGAAGCCGTACGTCGTGGACCTGCATATGCAGCCGATCCTGACGTACATCCACCTGCGTTACCCGAAGATCCTCAAGCACTAGGCCGTTCCCACCGCTGTCCTGGATCTGGAGAGGGCGATTTAATCGCCCTCTCCATTCCGCACGTGACCCCCAGTGAAATGGAAGAGTCCGTGAGTCGCTCCGCCTATGTGATCCGACGTATCTTGCTGATCTTTCCGACGATGCTGGCGATCTATACCGTCACGTTCCTGCTGATCCACGCCACGCCTGGGGGGCCCTGGTCCAACCAGGACAAACCGCTCCCGAAGGCCGTGCTGGACCGCCTCAACAAGGCCTACGGTCTCGACGATCCCTTGTGGAAGCAATACATCGATTATTTGAAGAAGGTGCTCCAGGGAGACTTTGGTCCATCGTTCGCCAGCCGGTCCCGCACCGTCGGCGACATCATTGCCGATACGTTTCCGGTCTCGTTGCAGCTCGGCTTGGTCTCGATGGTGATCGCGACGATCGTCGGGCTCTCGCTCGGGACGCTCGGTGCGGTTCGACATAATACCTTTACAGATTACCTTTCCAGCTTCCTCTCGATCGTGGGCATCTCGACCCCATCCTACGTCGTGGCGTCGTTACTCGTCCTGATCCTCGCCAGCTGGCTGCACCTGGTGCCGACGAACGGTTGGGACGGGATCTTCTCGACCAAGATCATCATTCCGGCGCTGGCGCTCTCGTTCTTCCCCAGCGCGATCCTGGCGCGATATACCAGGGCGAGCTTGTTGGATGTCCTCTCCTCAGACTATGTGCGGACGGCGCGGGCCAAGGGGCTGAACGAGCGGGCGGTGATCGTTCGCCATGCATTGCGGAATGCGTTGCTGCCGGTTGTCACCGTGGGTGGCGTCGTCTTCGCGGACATCATCACCGGGTCGTTCTTCGTGGAGACGATCAGCGGGGTTCCCGGTATGGGCCGCTATTTCGTGACGTCGATTTCCTCGCGCGATTACCCGGTCGTGCTGGGAACTGTTCTCCTCTTCGGATTCGTGATCACCCTGATGAACCTGGTCGTCGACCTTATCTATCCGTTGCTCGATCCACGCATGTCGAACTAGAAGGGAGGGACTGATCTCATGGCAGTCAACACGCTTGCCGAGGAAGCGACTCCCGGCGTGATGATCGGGCGGCAGGCAGACGATATCGAAGGCTTGTGGAAGGCCGCGTTTCGGCGACTGCGCAAGAACAAGCTGGCGTTGGTGTCGCTCTGGTTCATCGTCTTCCTCGTCCTCGTCGCGATTGTCGGCCCATATCTCGTGCCGTATTCCTATTCGAAGCAGGACTACGACCTGGTGACGCAGGGGCCGAGTTGGGCGCATCCGATGGGAACCGATGACCTCGGGCGCGACATCATGGCGCGGCTGGTCTTCGGGGCCCGCGTCTCGATCACGGTCGGGATCGTCGTCCAGCTGGTGATCGTGATCATCGGGGTGCCGATGGGGGCGATCGCCGGGTATTTCGGCGGCTGGTGGGACACAGTCATCATGCGGATCGTGGATGTGCTCTACGCGCTGCCGAACCTGCTCTTCGTGATCGTGATCATGACCTTCCTGCGCGGACAACTAGCGTTGGGGCAGGAGCAGACCGGATTGCTGGCGGCGATTGCCAAGGTCGACACGAAGACAGGCGGCCTGATCGGGGTCTACATCGGTCTCGGGTGCATCGGCTGGCTGACCGTGGCGCGGATTGTCCGCGCTGGAGCGATGTCGCTGAAGCGCAAGGAGTTCGTCGAGGCATCAGTCAGCGCCGGGGCGAGCGACCGCCGCATCCTGATGCGGCACATCCTGCCGAACACGCTGGCGCCGGTGGTGGTCGCTTCCACATTGGGAATCCCTGGCGCCATTCTCTACGAGGCGGGCATCAGCTTCCTGGGACTCGGGGTGATCCCACCGATGCCAAGCTGGGGCTTGATGATTTCCGAGGCGATCCCGAGCATGCGGGCGCACCCGTACCTGCTGATCTTCCCCGCGACGGCGCTCTCATTGACGGTGCTCGCCTTCAACTTCCTGGGCGATGGCCTGCGCGATGCACTCGACCCCTGGATGAAGCGCGGCTGATGCGGTCCTGATATCATGCAAGGTGCCTGGACATTGCCGACGGATCGTTTCCAATCCGCCTCGGAGGCTTCCTGATGTCCAGTCACTCCCCCTCACACATCGTTCCCGGCACGACCTCGTGGATCGTCCGGATGTTCGAGCATCACGCCTGGTCGAACCAG
Organism: Thermomicrobiales bacterium; assembly: GCA_051952485.1. Taxonomy (GTDB): domain Bacteria; phylum Chloroflexota; class Chloroflexia; order Thermomicrobiales; family UBA6265; genus JASGDN01. The sequence continues at coordinate 3,450 of JBQCJS010000778.1, forward strand.
GTGCTGATCGACTTCCTTTCGACGCTCAGCGACGACCAGCTCGCGCTCAGCGTGCCCGGCACGTATGGCGATTCCCTCGCGACGATCCGTCACATCGTGAGCAGCGATGCCGACTACGTCAGCATCCTGCCGGACACGCCGGAAGTCCCACAAATTGCGCAGGACGGCCCCTTTGAGGGATGGATGCGCCTGCGCGAGGTGGCCGCGAGCGCCGACGCCGCGCTGGTCGACTATGTCGGCGGGCCTGCGGATGATTACTTCTTCGTCGATGCGGATGAGGAATCCGGGGAATCGTTCGACCTGACGCGCTCGATGCTGCTCTGCCAGATCATCCACCACGCGACCGAGCATCGCAGCCAGATCCGCACGACGCTCTCGGCGCATGGCATCACGCCCCCTGAGATCTCTACCTGGGCCTGGCGAACGAGTGAAGAGGGACGGGCGATCCTTGCCCGCGCCGCCTCGGGCGACCGGGAGGCGAGCGAATGAGCATCTGGCCTCCTCGTGCGTCGTTGGGCGGGCGTACTGGTTGGTACGAAGTCCATATCCGATG
>JBQCJS010000779.1:0-3290 GCA_051952485.1 Thermomicrobiales bacterium
GTCGCGATGGTGAGCAGGGCGTAGGAGCCGAAGCCGACGACCACGCCGGAGAGCAGGCCCGCACCGGCGCCGGCAAAGCCCATCAGCACGTCGGTCGTGCCCTGGACGTTCGGATGGTGTTCCACCGGGACCGAGTCGGTGAGCAGGGTCGAGCCGGCGATCATCGTGCACGACCAGCCGAGGCCGAGCATCGCCAGGCCCACCGCCAGCTGGGGCGCCTCGTGGCCGCTGGCCGTGCCGGCGACGGCGAACGCCGCCAGCAGGATCAGGCACCCGGTGACGATCACCGGGACGCGCCCGTACCGGTCGGCGGCGATGCCGACGAGCGGCGAGGCGGCGTACATGCCGGCGATGTGGAGGCTGATCACGATGCCGATCACTTCCAGCGAGCCGCCGCCATCGTGCAGGTGGACCGGCGTCATCGACATCACGGCCACCATCACGGCGTGCCCGGCAACCACCGCAAGGAAGCCGATGGTCGCCGCCCGGATCGCGAGAATCGTGGTCAGTGCCTCCCGCATCGATCGCTTCGGGCGCGACGCCGCATGGTGGGCGGTCTCGCCCCGGAGTTCCCGCGCCACCAGCAGGGGATCGGGCCGCAGGAAGATGCTCACCAGCAGCGCCGACAGGACGAAGACGCTTCCCGTCAGCAGGTAGGGACCCGCGAGGCGCGGAATGCCGAGCCGTTCGCCGAGGTCGCCCATCGGGGAGGAAAGGTTCGGCCCGAGCACGGAACCGATCGTCGTTGCCCAGACGACGGTAGCGAGGGCGCGGCCACGGTGGGCCTTGTCTACGAGATCCGTCGCGGCGTAGCGCGATTGCAGCGTCGCGGTGGTGCCGCCCCCGACGGCCATCAGGCCGAGCAGCGTGATCGGGAAGAAGCGGACCACTGCGCCGAGGATGACGAGGATCGCGCCCACCAGGCCGAAGGCATAGGCGAGCAGGAGGCCGGGACGACGTCCCCGCTCGTCCATCAGGCGGGAGACCGGTATCGCGATCAGGGCCGCGCCGACCACCGACGCCGCCGCAGCGAGCCCGCTGAACTTCTCCGACGAGAGATCGGCGGCGAGCAGCGCCCCCACCGCCGCCCCGGAGGAAACCCCCACGCCTCCCTGCATTGGGGCGTGCGCGACCACGGAAACGACCCGCCGCTGGACGGCCTGCCGGTCGGTTGGCAGGGGCACGGTGGTCGCGACGGTCTGTTCCACGGGTTCAGGTGTCCTCACGAGACGCGGCTGGGCCAGGTGGACCGATTGTCGCATGGATCGGCGTCGCCCGGGCAGGGGAACGATTGCGCCGCACAGGCGCGGAACCGATGCGCCCATTCGTGCGTCAGGGTAGATGGGAAGCACGATCTGTCGACAGGATTGCAAACCAACCGAACACAAGCGTTGCGCGCTCCGCTGGCGACCCGCCAGCTGGGAGGGGTGAGTTGCGTTTCGTGGACGATGAGAACGCACATGGAGGAGGAGCCGATGAGGCTTCGACGTGGTGATTGTGGTACATGTGTCCTTGCTGTGGGCCTGTTGTTCCTGACACTGATTGGTGCGCCCGGCGCGATGGCGTCGGATGGCACCGTGGAACCGCTTGCACTCGAGCCCTCGCCGACCGTCGAGGCAACCGCCTCGCCCACGGTCGAGCCAACGGTGGTCCCGACCGGGACCGAAGCCCCGCCGCCCGACCTGGTGCCGGTGCATGTCGCGGTGTGGCTGTGCGACGAGGCGAAATGCCCCGAGCCGGCACAGATCCTGGCGGGTGTGACGGTCGGCGCGGTGGACTCCGCGAACGAGCCGCTCGCGCAGTGCGTGACCGCCGGTGATCCGGCCGGATGCGACTTCGCGGTGCCGGCTGGCGCCGACTGGACGCTGAGCTGGGACGCCGCGGCGATTCCGGCCGGGTATGTCTTCGACAGCATTGCGACCGTGACCGGTGGCGGCTGGGAAGGCGAGGCCTACATCATCCAGTTCGTGCCCGCGCCGGTCGAACCGCAGGTGGAGACCGTCCATGTGGGCGTGATGCTCTGCGAATCGGCTACCTGTGAAGCGGACGGCGAGTTGCTGGCCGGGATCGGGGTAGCGTCGGTGGAGACGGCCACCAACACGCAGGTCGACAACTGCGAGACGGCCGGAGACCCGGCGGTCTGCGCGATCGACGTGCCGCTTTACTCGCCGTGGACCTTCACCTGGGATTCCACGGCGGTGCCGGAGGGCTATCACTACATCGGTGACCTCGCCGTGGTGCAGGGCGGGGCCTATCCGGTGGTCTACCTGATCCGCCTCGTGCCCGATGACGTGCCGACCGTGACGCCGGCGGCGCCAACGGTCGCGCCCGCACCGACCAAGGTCCCGGTCTCCGGACTGCCGAAGACCGGTGTCGGGACGGACACCCCGGTGCATACGCTGACCGCGATGGTGGTGCTCGCGGGTGCTGCGAGCGCGCTGGCCGGACTCGGCGTGGCGACGGCGCGACGCCGGAAGGGGTAGTCGGGAACGACAACTCGCCGGTACGACAGGACGAGGGCTGCGACGCGATGTCGCAGCCCTCGTCGCGTTGGGAAAGGGCTCGACCGGGCTGGTTCAGCCCTGGGCGACGACCTTCTCCGGCTCGATCAGGAAGGTGACGCGCACCTCGCCCTCCTGGAACCAGGGGTAATCGGTGCCGATGTAGTCGTTCGAGAGCTTGTTGATCAGCGAGGGGTCGTCCTCGATCACCTCGGCCACCTTGCCCCGCACCTCGATGTAGCGCTGGCCGTTGTCCGGGTCCACGACGAGCACCGTCACCTGCGGACGCTCCTTCAGGTTGCGGTACTTCTGGCGGCCGGCCGCCGTGTTGATGCGGACGTGGCCATCGGCGTAATCACCCCACACGGGAGTGACCTGCGGCTGGCCGTCCGGCTGGACGGTGGCGAGGGCGATCAGGATCGGGCGGTCGAAGAGATCCTGGTAGGCATCGGGAATCTGGGCCATGGGAGGAACGCATCCTTCGTCGTCGGGTCTCGGGGCGATTTCCCCGGCTGGAGGCCGCCCGCGCGGCGCACGCAGCGTTCCGGTCGGCGTGGGGCCGGGAACGCGACCAATGGTAAACGCTTCCCTTTCGATAGTGCCACCGGTAACGGATCGAGGTAGCCACGCCGAGTGTCGGTGGAGCACCGAGTGGGCCATCTCGCCTCACCGTGCATGTTTCTGCTCGGTCGGGCCGCCATGTAGGCTGCAGCGCGACGGGCCACCCACCCACAAAGTGGTTCGGCCGGATCGGCGGGCGTTCGTAGGGCGAACCCTCGTGGTTCGCCG
>JBQCJS010000780.1:0-4658 GCA_051952485.1 Thermomicrobiales bacterium
TGAGATTCAGCAAGGGAACCTCCTTGTCCTCACCCCCTTCGCCCCGGACGCGGCGTTCCATGTCGGGAACGCGATGGCGCGCAACAAGCTCATCTACTGCCTCGCCGATGCTGCCGTCGTCGTCGCATCCGAGTCGGGTCGGGGAGGAACGTACGCTGGTGCGGCGGAGGCACTGAAGGCGCAATGGATTCCGGTCGGGATCGTGCATTCCGACGATCCGGCGTCTGGCGCGACAGCACTGGTCGAGCAGGGCGGGATATCACTCCGAAGAACGCCGGCGTTCGAGGTTCGTCGCCTTCTGGACCGATCGAGCGATGGAAGTTCAGGCGAGTCCGCAAATCGGCCCGGTGAGCCTGATGCTGGCTCTGCCGATGACGCGTTCCCCGGGATGATCGAGGAGTTTGTCCGATACTGGCGAGCCCTCCAAACCGAGCCGACAACTGACAAAGAACTTGCCGGTCTTCTCGAACTTCATCAGTCGCAAGTACGAGAATGGCTGAACAACCTAGTGAAGGCCAAGCGCGTCTCCAGGGCAACGAAGCCGATACGCTACACCCTCCTCGACTGAATCCGGCCTCGCTCCATTCCCAAACGCCACCTTGAGTAGTACATTTGTTCGTATCGAATCCCGGTCGAGTGGCGGAGCGGCAGGATGCACGGTGTGACGGACGCAGGAGGCCATCTGGCCGTCGATACCCCGGGCGAGACCGGCAGAACGGGAGGGGGCGGCATCTCCCCCGCCGCGCGCCTCGCGCTCATCCTCACCCTCCGACTCGACGACTCGCGGAACGGGTCGCCCGATGGGCTGCCTGCGCACCCACATCTACAACCCCAACCACTCGACGCCGGTGAGTTGACCCGGCTCGCGCGCTGGATCCAGGAGCAGGGTCGGGACGCCCTCGCCCTGCCCGATGACCCCGAACGCGTGCTCGACGGCTGGTTCGATCGCGCCATCCCGATCGAACGCATCGCCGGACTCGTTGCCCGGCAGGAGACGATCGACCGCGCGGTGGCCCGCTGGACCGACCAGGGGATCTGGGTCCTGGGACGCAAGGACCCCGGGTATCCCCGAGCCAGGCTCACCCGCCGTCTCGGTGACGCCATCCCGCCCGTCTTCTTCGGCGTCGGGGCGCGGCACCTCCTCGATGCCAGGAGCACCGCGATCGTCGGCTCGCGCGATGCCCCGGTCACCACCCTCGCGCTGGCGCAGGACCTCGGCACCCGGGAGGCCAGGGCGGGCCGGACCGTCATCAGCGGCGGCGCGCGCGGGGTCGACGAACGTGCCGTGCAGGGGGCGTTTCTCGGTGGGGGAACGGCGGTGGTGATCCTGGCCGACGGGCTCGCACGTCAGGCCGGGAAGGCGGTGTACGCCGATCACCTGGCCGCCGGGAGCCTCGCGCTGATCTCGCCCTACGCGCCGACCGCTCCCTTCAGCACGGGCAACGCGATGGGCCGCAACCGGCTCATCTACTGCCTCGCGCACGAGGCGATTGCCGTGGCCTCGACCAATGGCAAGGGCGGCACCTTCGTCAGCGCGCGGGAGGCGTTGCGACGCGGCTGCGGGCCGATCTGGGTCGCCCCCTCGGACGATCCGCGATCCGGGAATCCGGCACTGATCCAGGCTGGCGCCCGCCCGCTGGCGGACCGCCCGACACCCGGAACTGGCCGCGTGGAATCTCATCTTCTCCCAACGGAGCCGGGCAATCCCCGACCGCTGTCCGTGGCAACGCCGGCCGGCGAGGCGCTCTACCGGAGCTTCCTGGCCTGCTGGCGCAACCTTCCGGACGGCCCGCTCACATTGGCGGAACTGGAACAGACACTGGCCCTGACCCCGCAGCAGACCCGCGCGTGGGTCTTCCAGGCGATCGAACGGCACGACGCGACGCGCCTGACCTCCCCGACCCGCTACCTGGTCCTCCCTGCAGAGGATGGCCCGGCCGTGAATCCGTAACTCCGCATATACGAACTATCATTAGAACGCCACACGTTCGTGGCCCGGCGATACACCGGCGCTGGTGATGACCGGCAGGACGGTGCACCGGCGGATTCCGTGTCAGCCAGCAGCGTCCGGGGTCGCACCACCCGCTCCTGGTGGCGCGGCGGGTATCCGATGGCTGCCGCCTTCCGGGATGCCTGGCCACCCGCTCAGGCCGGGGAGCCGTACCCCTTCCGCGCCTTCAGCCCGTCCAGCGTGAAGTCCTCGCCCCGGATGAAGGCCATGTCCGCCGCCTCGCTCGTCCGGATCGCGTCCACCGCGGCTGCCAAGCCCGCCACCGCCGCATCCGGGATCACCACGATCCCGTTGCGGTCGCCGTGCAGGATGTCCCCGGTCTCGATCCGCTCGCCATCGAGCATCACCGGCTCCCCGACCGTCTCGATCCAGAAGTTCGCGTGCGAGACCACCGGATACTTCATGAAGTAGTGCATGCCCAGCGCGTGGACCTCCGCCACATCGCGGAAGCCACCATCCGTCACCATCCCGACCGCCCCGAGGCGCTGCGCCAGGGTCGCCATGATCTCCCCGGCGAAGGCAACCCGCTGCGGCGCCCCGCTCGCATCGGCCACCGCCAGCACCACCGGGCCGGAGCAGGCCTCCAGCGCCTCCCACAGCCGCCAGTAGCCCTCCTTGCCCGCGACGGGACCGGGGGCGTTCGACATCGTCACCGTCAACGCCCGTCCGACCATCGTCCCGAGGTCCGGGAACTGGCAGCGGATCTGGCCGCCGATGAACCCGTCGCACCGGTCGCGGAGCCCGAAGGTCTCCACGGCATTGGCGACGGTCGGACTGTCGACATTCCGCAGGAAGGCAAGCGTGGCATCGTCGAGCGCGACGCGTCCCGAGAAGGGATCGGTCAAGGCTGGCATGGAGGCACCTCCGGTCGTGAATGGGCAAGTGGCGGATCGGCGTGTCCACGGCAGTGTACCGGCCCTTGCCGCCGCGGGGAATGCCGATCCCTCTCTCCTGTCGCGTTGACATCATCCACCATCGTGGATAGAATCGTCCTCGATAGAGGAGGATTTCATGTCGCCGTCACCGCCGTCATCATCAACCGAACCCGGGGACCGCGGAAGCCAGCGCCTCTCCAATGGCCTCGAAATGGCCGACCTGGGCGAGCGCATCCGCGCCGAGCGCACGACGCGCGGCCTTTCGCTGGACGGCCTCGCCGGACGGTCGGGCGTGAGCCGCAGCATGCTCTCCGCCGTCGAGAACGGGGACAAGGTGCCGACCGTGCTCATCCTCGACCGGATCGCCACGGCCCTTGGCACGAGCATCGCCCGCCTGCTGGACGACGAGGACCCGGCGTCCGTCATCGTCCGCCGTCACGCCGAGCAGGACGTCGCGCGCGACCCCTCCGGCTGGGAGCGCCGCATCCTTTCGCCCGTCGTACCGGGCGTGGAGTTCGAATTCATGCGCACGACGATCGGTCCCGGCGTCGATGCTGGGGCGTTCTCGCCGCACGGTCCCGGCGCCCGCGAGTACATCGCGGTCGAGCGGGGAACGCTGCTGCTCACCCTCGACGGCACGGCCTACACCCTGGAGGCGGGCGACAGCATCTATTACGACGGCGATTGCGTCCACGCCTTCGCCAACCCCGGCGAGACGGACCTCGTCTACTACCTCGCGATGGATGTCACCACCCCATCGCTGGCCCAGCCGGGCCGCGGGTCCGTTCGCAGCCACCCCTCCACCCAGCGCCCCGACTATCACACGCCGGTCGAATCCCCGGCCAGCCGCCACGATTGAGGAGCCACCCATGCCTGATCACTCCACCATCGAGGACGCCCCCACCACGGACCCCTTCGACCAGACGCCGTGGGTGTGGAACGAGGCGCGACTGCGCGAGGCCGGCTACCGCGCGATCGACCTCATCGCGTCGCATGTCGCCGGGATTCGCGAGACGCCGGTCTTCCGGCCGGTGCCGCCCGCAATCGTGGATGCGTTCCTGGGGCAGGAACCCGCACCGGAACGAGGCGAGGATGTGACCACCATCCTCAATGACATCGCCGCGAGGGTGATGCCCTATCCGTTCGGCAACGGGCACCCCCGCTTCTACGCCTGGGTGAACCCGCCTTCCACACCGGTGGGCATCCTCGGTGACGCGATCGCCGCCGCGATCAATCCCAGCGTCGCCGGGGGCAATCACGCCGCGACCTATGTGGAGCATCAGGTCCTCAACTGGGGCAAGGACCTGATCGGATTCCCGCGCAGTGCCGGTGGCCTGCTCGTCAGCGGTGGCTCGATGGCCTCCCTGAACGGTCTCGCCGTGGCCCGCTCCGTGAAGGCCGGGTTCGATGTCCGGGCGGAGGGCATGGCCGCCGCGCCGCAGCCATTGACGGTCTACGTCTCGCCGGAAGGACACAGCGCGATCCAGAAGGCGATCGAGTTGCTGGGCATCGGCCGGAAGCACCTGCGCATGGTGCCGATCGACACGAACCGCCGGATGCAGGTCCCGGCCCTGGAACGGATGATCGCGGAGGATCGCGCCGCCGGGTTGCGCCCGATCGCGGTCGTCGGGAATGCGGGCAGCGCCGGCACGGGGGTCATCGACGATCTGGATGCGCTAGCCGATGTGGCGGAGCGGGAGGGCCTGTGGTTCCACGTCGATGGCGCGTATGGCGCCCCGGCGATCCTCACCGCGCGCTATCGGGATGCCCTC
>JBQCJS010000781.1:0-2191 GCA_051952485.1 Thermomicrobiales bacterium
CCCTTTGGCTTTTTCCCCCTCTGCTTTTCCCTCGTTTTTTTTCTCTGGGGGGTCGCGGCCGTGGTCGTGGTCGTGGGTGTGGACGCGGCCAGGGCCGGCCGATCGGGCAGCGACGCGCGAGTGGATGTGGACACCGTTCGCCGCGCTTGGCATCATTGACGGATACGCCGTGCTCGGCCATCGCTTCGCCAAGGATTCTCACCCCATGCCCGCCCTCTCCTCCCTCGATCCCCAGCAACGCAAGGGCCTCACCGGTTTCCTCGTCGGGCTGTCGTTCGGCCTCATCTTCGCGGCCATCTCCCCGAACATCTGGTGGGCCGGGATTATCGGCGGGATCGTGCTCGGCCTGGTGGTGGGCAAGCTCTTCTCCCTCGACGAGGGGCGTGACGAGCAGATGCAGCGCATCTCCCGCAGTCCCCTGGCCGATCCCCGCGAGATCACCGGCCTCGCGATCCCGAGCGACGATCCGGACGCCCCCGCCCGGTAACGCGACCCTCCTCCCGGGATTCCATTCGTGACGCAGGCCGGATCGCTGTGCGATGATCGGCCCGGGATCGGGTGCATTGCACGATGGTGGTCGCTCTGGGCGACGTGCGTCCCGGTATTCCCTTCCGTCTCCCGTCTTCGTATCTCCAGGGCATCATGACTTCAGCTTCGCCCGCACCATTGCCATCAACTCGCCCGCCCAGCTATCGCGACCTCCTGTCGTTGCCGGGGGCGCTCGACTTCTTCATTGCCGGGTGCATCGGGCGCATTCCGCTCGCGATGCGGGCGATGGGATGTGTGCTGCTGGTGCAACTGGTGACCGGCTCCTACGGCATGGCGGGCCTCGTCGGCGCGGTGCAGACGCTGGTCGGGGCGTTCGCGGCGCCGAGCATCGGCCGTGTCGCCGATCGCTACGGCGAGGGCACGATCCTGCTCTGGGGCACGATCGTCCATGCCGTCGGCATCGTCGCGCTGGTCGCCAGCGTGCATTGGGGCGCGAATCCGCTGCTGATGGCGTTGTCGGCAGCGATCGTCGGCGGCTCGAACATCCCCTTCAGCTCGCTCAGCCGGGCACGCTGGACCCGCACGCTCGGGAGCCGGGGACCGGCGCTGGAACGGGCCTATTCGCTCGAGAGCATGGCCGACGAGATGGGGTTCGTGATCGGGCCGCTGCTGGTGGTGCCGCTCTGCGTGGTGGTCGATCCGGCGGCGGGAATCCTCGCGGCGCTGGCGTTCACCATCGTCGCGTCGGCCATGCTGCTGCGCCTGCCGGATACGCGGAAGCCCGCGGTGCAGGCGGCGAACCAGGCCGCGGACATCCGTCTCGTGCCGGGGCAGAGCGTGGAGGCGCACCGCTCGCCGATCGCGCTGGTGGGGATTCGCGTGGTGGTCGGGGTCCTGCTGGCGGTGGGCTTCCTGTTCGGCTCGGTGGACATCATGATCGTCTCCTTCGCGGAGGAGCATGGGGCGAAGGGCGCGGTCAGCGTGCTCGCCGCGCTGTTCGCGTTCGGCAGTTTCCTCGGGGCGGCGGCCTACGGGATGATCCACTGGAAGGCGCCGGTCGACCGGCGGCTGAAGGTCGCGATCTGGTGGCTTGCCCTCGGGACGATCCCGGTGGTGCTGGCGAGCTCGCTGGTGGGGATGGGCGTGGCGGGGATCTTCATCGGCCTGTCGATCTCCCCGGCGCTGATCGCGGCGAACACGGTGGTGGAGCACCTGGCGCCGAAGGGATCGGTGACCGAGGCCTTCGCGTGGCTGAGTTCGGCGCTGGCGTCCGGGGCGGCGCTGGGAAGCCTGGTGACGGGCGTGGTGCTGGACGAACTGGGAACGCGGCCGGGGCAGGCGTTGAGCCTGGTGGGCGCGGTGGGCGCGGCGACAGGCGTGATGATCTGGGCGCAGCACCTGAAGCCGCCGACGGACGACCATGCGGGGTCGGATTCCCCCGGTGGCGGGGATCGCGCGGACGACGCCTCGCCGGGGCTCGTCGCCCAGGCGGAGCCGGCCTGACCGCTTGAGTGGATCCGTCTGGCTACGGTGGCATTGCGCAGCGATCCCGGCGAACCACCGGCCGCAGCAACCACAACAACAACGAGGGTTTGCCCTACACAGTGGTTGTGGTCCGTCCGAATCGCCCGCCAGTCCAGCCGAACCACCTTGTGGAGTGGGCGGCCCCCGTTGCGCTGCTGCCTTCTTGGCGGCTCGCCGA
>JBQCJS010000782.1:0-2357 GCA_051952485.1 Thermomicrobiales bacterium
ACCCTCGCAGCTGCGGCCGGTGGTTCGCCGAGGATCTCAGCGCAATGCCAGGTTAGTCTGGACGGTCCACTCAGTGGACCGTCTCGCCTAACCTGTCCTGTTCTTGCCTGGTCGGGCCGCCTTCATGCCGACCCGACGCGATCCAGCCAATCACCATGCCACGTCCGGCGAGATGATCCACAATCGGCGGGCCCCTCCATACCCTCGTTCATGGAGCTATCCGGGTCGGTTGTGCGGCGACATACGATGTCATACCATGTCGAGCATCGACCACGATCCCGTCCGTTCCTCGCTCCTCTTTGCTCGCTCCGTGAGGGCCACCAGCCATGAAGATCACCGAGGTCAAGACCCACGTCATCAGCACCCCCTGGCGCAACCTCACCTTCGTCCGCGTCCTCACCGATGAGGGCATCGAGGGCGTCGGCGAGGTCCGGATGCTGAACCACACCGATGCCTTCCTCGGCCTGCTGGACGAACTCGTGCCGAATCACGTCGTCGGCCGTGATCCCTTCGACATCGAGTCCCTCGTCTACCGCCTCTACCGGGACGACTACCAGAAGCCGGGCCAGATCCAGATGTCCGCGACGGCGGCGATCGAGGTTGCCTGCTGGGACATCATGGGCAAGGCGCTCAACCAGCCCGTCTACCGTCTCCTCGGCGGGAAGGTGCGCGATTCGATCAAGGCCTACGCCAACGGCTGGTACCGGGTCGAGCGCACGCCGGAGGAGTTCCACGCCGCCGCGAAGAAGGTGATCGAACGCGGCTACCAGGCGCTGAAGTTCGATCCCTTCGGGGCGGGCTTCCTGGAGATGAGCTACCCGGAGATCGACAAGGCCGTGGAGCTTGTCGCCGCCGTGCGCGATGCCGTCGGCCCGGAGGCCGAGATCCTGATCGAGATGCACGGCCGCATGAACCGCAACACCGCCCTCCGCGTCGCCGAGCGGCTGGAGCCGTTCCGCCCGAGCTGGATCGAGGAGCCGGTGCCGCCCGAGAACGCCGAGACCATGCGCGACGTTACCGCGCGGACCACGATCCCGGTCGCGACGGGGGAACGCCTCTACAGCCGGCACGAGTTCCGCCGCCTCTTCGAACTCCAGGCCTGCGACATCATCCAGCCCGACATCATGCACATGGGCGGCCTGCTGGAGACCAAGCGGGTCGCCGCCTGGGCCGAGGCGTACTATGTCCTCGTCGCCCCGCACAATGTCGGCGGCCCGGTCGCCACCGCCGCCGCGCTCCACTTCGCCGCGTCCACCCCGAACTTCAAGATCCAGGAGCACTTCAACGACTTCGCCGACAGCGACGTGAAGGCGCTCGCGCCCGGCAACCCCGAAGTGATCGACGGCCACTTCGCGCTGCCCACCGGCCCCGGCCTCGGCGTGGAACTGGACATCGAGGCTTTGGAGGCCCGCCCCCGCGCCAAGAACGTCGTCTTCAACCTCTACGAGGAGAACTGGCACCTCCGCCAGAACCCGCAGGAGTGACAGGAGGAAAGAGACGAGAGGAAAGAGAAAAGAGCGGGGCACGTGCGTCGCCACCGAAGCATTATGCATTCCTTGGTATCCCGACGAACGTCAACTCTCTCATCTTCATGCGTTGATCCTCCTTCCTCTTTTCTCCCGTCTCTTTCCTCTTTCCTTACGTTGTGGAGAGCAATTCATGCACTATCGCGACCTGACGGTGTGGCAGCGAGCGATGGAAGCGGCACGGGAGATCTATCGCCTGGTCCCCCTGCTTCCCAGGGAGGAAACCTTCGGCATGCGCTCGCAGATCACGCGAGCCGCAGTCTCGATTCCCGCCAACATCGCCGAAGGATGGGCGCGCGAATCGCCCCGGGATACGGCGCACTTCTTCGCCATCGCGCATGGATCGCTCGCCGAGACCGAAACCTTGCTCACCCTCTGCAAGGACCTGGGATGGTTTGCGACGCCTGGCACGTCAACCGTCCGCGACCTGCTGGACGAAACGAGCCGCATGTTGACCACCATGCGACGCCGCTACCGAGATGACGGCAAAGAGCCGAGAGCATGGTCACGGTAAACGCTTGCCAGCGTCGGGACGGCATGCATGGCATCCCGCAATCCGTTCGGCTCTTTCCTCTTTTCTCTCGCCTCTTTCCTCGCCTGCGGCACAGAACATGCGTTCTCCATATCGAGAGGCATACGGCCTCCAGACAACGGAGAACGCATCCATGTCCCAGCAGCAACCCGTTCGTGATGACCTCCCCGATCAGGCGCAGAACCCGGTCAAGGACCCCGAGGAATGGACCACCGGCGGCGAGCCGATGACCGGCCCCCAGGCCTCCTACCTCTCCACCCTCCTCCAGCAGGCCGGGCGCCCGGAATCCGACCTCGATC
>JBQCJS010000783.1:0-2020 GCA_051952485.1 Thermomicrobiales bacterium
ATGATCCCCCAACGCACGGCGCAGTTTTCCCACAACATCCCGTTGCGTGGCTCGTTCCACGACTACCGCTGAATCGGCGCTCGCGTTCCGGGGTTCCCGGTGCGAGGCGTGCCGGTTTGGCTCTTCGTCGTGGTGGGCAAACATGGGTGTTGGCGGGAATCGGTGTCTCTCCGGATGGACCGGGAGCATCGCCGCCAGTCCGGTATTCCCGTGGTTCTGATTCAGTCTCCGGCATCGTCGGCGTTCGCCTGAGAACGTGCGTGGTGCCCCGTAAGAGGAGCGGTAGATGGCAGTTGATCGCGAAGTCATGACCGAGGGCGTCCTGGCGGCCAATGGGGCGGCGGTGGCCGCATCCGTGCCCGCCAATGCAGGCGCGGAACGACGCAGCTACGCGCGTATCCCCACCGTGCTCGACATGCCGAATCTCGTGCAAGTGCAGCTCGAATCCTTCCAGTGGTTCAAGGAAGAGGGGCTGAAGGAGCTGCTCGAGGAGATTTCCCCGATCACCGATCACCATCGCAAGATGGAACTCTATATTTCCGATCCCCGGTTCGATGAACCGTGGACGCGCATGCCGAAGGGCGACGAGCAGGAGCGGGCGAAGCTCGATCCGCGCGTGGCTGAGGTCTTCTGCCGCGAGCGCGACATCACCTATGCCGCACCGCTGCGCGTTTCGGCACGCCTCGTGATGAAGGAAACCGGCGAGATCAAGGAGACCGGTCCGGACGGCATCTTCCTCGGGGACTTCCCGGTGATGACCTCGGATGGCACCTTCATCATCAATGGCGCCGAGCGCGTGGTGGTCTCCCAGCTCGTGCGTTCTCCTGGCGTCTATTTCGAGCGCCAGCGTGATCCGGCGACCGGCAAGGCACTTTCGACGGCGAAGCTCATCCCGAATCGCGGCGCCTGGCTCGAATTCGAGACCTCCAACCGTGACGTGCTCTCGGTGAAGGTCGATCGCAAGCGCAAGATGCCGGTGACGATCCTCCTCCGTGCCATTGGGTTGGAGAGCGATGAGGCGCTGCTTGCCGCGTTCGAGGATGTCGACACCAATCCGGATCGTCGCTACATCGCAACGACCCTCGACAAGGAGCCGACCAAGACCAAGGATGACGCGCTGATCGAGCTCTATCGTCGCTTGCGCCCGGGTGATCCCCCAACGCGTGACAACGCGACGACGATGCTGGACAACCTCTTCTTCAATGAGCGCCGCTACGACCTGGCGCGCGTCGGGCGCTACAAGCTGAACCAGCGCCTGCACAAGGAGAAGGGCGAGCAGACCGACAGCCGCATCCTCCAGGTTGAGGACCAGGTCGAGATCATCCGCCAGCTGAACCGCCTCAACAACGGCCTCAGCCACTCGGATGATATCGACCATCTCGGCAACCGCCGCATTCGCGCGGTGGGTGAGCTCATCCAGATGCATGTCCGCACCGGATTCCAGCGCCTGGAGCGCGGTATCCGCGAGCGCATGACGATCCAGGACCCCGAGACGGTGACCCCGCAGGGCCTGATCAGCACCACGCGTCCGGTGATGGCCGCGGTCCGCGAATTCTTCGGTGGTTCGCAGCTGTCGCAGTTCATGGACCAGACCAACCCGCTGGCCGAGTTGACGCACAAGCGGCGTCTCTCCGCGCTGGGTCCGGGTGGCCTCTCCCGCGATCGCGCTGGCCTGGATGTGCGTGACGTTCACCCGTCGCACTACGGCCGTATCTGTCCGATCGAGACGCCGGAAGGGCCGAACATCGGTCTCATCGGCTATCTCGCGTCGTATGGAAAGATCAATCCGTATGGCTTCATCGAGACGCCATACCGCCGCGTCCTCTCACGTATCGACGTCCAGCATCAGGATGTGCCGCTGATCGGCCAGATCCTGCGCGATGATGTCGTGAACAGCGAGACGGGCGAGATCATCGTCCCCAACGGCACGATGATTGACGAGGCGATCGAGCAGCAGATCAAGGATGCCGGCGTGCAGTTCGTCCGCATCCGCCCGGTTGCATCCGAGATCATCGACTAC
>JBQCJS010000784.1:0-2385 GCA_051952485.1 Thermomicrobiales bacterium
CTCGGACTCGTAGTCATCCAGCTCCTCGGGTGGTGAATCAAGCGGGCGGAAGGCATCCCTCACCGGGGTTCCGGTCGAACGACGGAGCGGCTGGCGAACGGATGGGTCCGCTTCCGGCGAGCTCCAGGTGTCATCGGCGAATGTGTCCTCCGCGTCGGCGCGGACCCGCAGGACGGTGGCGCCGTTGCCCCGGTCGAGACGGTCATTCCGGGTGGTGGTGGCGGCGGGGGCGGCAGGTCCGGGCCGGCGGTCACGCTCGGGCGCCTGATCGACGGGTTGCTCTCGGTAGGCGCCCTCATGCACGGGCCGATACAGGCCGTGACTGCGGGAAGGCGTCGCCGGACGCGACGGGCGCGGAGCCTCCGGTATGACCGTCTCCGGCTGCGACCGCTGGGGAGCCCCCAGCGGGGAACGAGCGGCAGGTCCGTTGTCGAAGGCGACAACATCGCCTTGCGAGGGATGGCCCTGCTCTGACTCTCGGCGCGAAACCGGGGCTTCCTCGACCTCGTGCGCCGGCTGGTCCTCGTCGGGCAGGTCGGCGAACGGGTCGTCCCAGACCTCGTCGGACTCGGCAAGCGCGCCACGGACATTGGCCATGATCTGGCGTTCGCGGATAGCCTCGCGGTCCTTGCGCCACGGATTGCGGAAGCGTCCGAACGGGCCGCGCCGGGCGGCCGCGAGCGGCTCCTCCAGCGGGAGGTAGTCATCCGCATCGCGATCGCTGAAGGCGGGGTCTAGATCCAGATCAGCATCCACATCCACAGCTACCGACTGGTCGTCGATCGCCATCACGGTGTCATCGTGGGCCTCGAACGGGGCGGGTGTGCGCTCGTCGTCCTCGTGGATCGGAGATGGATCGAGCGGGGCGCGGTGGAAATCGACGCCGCGGACGAAGGTTGCATCGAGGTTGGGCGTTCGGGGAGCCGGGGTTGCCGCCTGCGGACGCGCCGGCGGGTCCTGCTTGATCGTCCCGATGGCAATCCCCATCCGCTGCGAACGGGACTCGGCCTGCGGGCGGCCGGGGCTGGTGTTGCCCATCTGGCGGTTGCGCCCCGCCTCGGGCCGGAGACGTGGCGAATCCTGGGCTGCTGCCCGTGCTGATTGACGCGGTTCCGAGGCGGCGGGACTCATCACGGGATCTGGCGCCGCCGTAACGGGTGGCGAGACGGGTTCGGGGGCGACCGTGGAGGTCGCCGTCGTGATCTGCGCCGGAGGCACGGTCGTGATCCGACGGCGGGCCCGCTTCTCCTCGCGGGCGATCTCCTCGGCACGGACGCTTTCGGGCGTCGGCGGCGTCAGGGATTCCTTGCCTGCGGCGGTGCGAATGGCACGTGCCCGTTCGAGGACGGCATCGTAGACGGTGACCTGCCCGCCGGTGCCCGGGGCGTCCTGGGTTTCGCCCGGCTCGTCGGAGGTCGTTGTGTCGGCGGAGGCTTCCGCATTCCGCAGGGGAAGATCGATCGTCGGGTCGATGGCGGGAACGCTGTTGTAGCGGTCCTCCTCGTCCGGTGCGGTTGACGATCCTTCGGCATGAGCGGGCTGGGAACGCCGAGAACGGCCCTGCTCGCCATAGAGACGCGGCGCGAGCGGACGGATCGGGGCGTCGTCCGGCGTGGACGTGCGGTCGAACGCCGCGGTATCCGCAGTTTCGGCATGGACCGACTCGGTGGGATCGCTTTCGGGTTCGCTGGCGACCGCGTCGGCCGGGTCGTCGTCACGTTGGTCGCGGGTGGACGGGATCGGGTCGGGTCCCGCCAGCGGTGACCGGCGGGCGAGCATGCGCTCCCGCGCATCCTGGATGGCGGAATGATTGCCACCGCGGGCGAGGATACGGGCGCGATGCTCCTGGTCGGCGTGAGCGGCGGCATTGCCCGCATCGTCGCCGGGCTCACGGAGCTCCGGGACCAGCGAAGCCTCGACCACCATGATGTCGTCTCGCTCGACAACATCCGGGCGGGCTCGTACCGGCGCATCGCGGTGGACGACCGAGGTGACCTCGTCGTCCCGCCGGTCCATGGAGATGGGAAGCTGGGTGGACGTGTCGGGCGGGGGGGCGGCTTCCGGCTGCTCGCCGGTGGCGCTGCTCCAGAGGTCGCTTCCCCAGGAGTTGCGGCAGGCAAGCTCGTCCTTGCGGACGAGGATGCGCACATCGCTCGATGTCTGGCGAGCGGGATGCGTACACCAACCGTTACCGGAGAGCTGATTCGACTGGAAGTAGCGACACGTTGCGCATTTGTGCTTGAGTGGCGGCATGCCAGATGAACCCTTCCCCACGGGGCACGTTGGGACACGCGTCTCCAAGCTCTCGTTGCTCCCCAAAGCGTCGAGGGCCGGCAAACGGATTCTTGGAGAGAACCACCCCGTCGGTCTTGATTGTAGTCGCCC
>JBQCJS010000785.1:0-2794 GCA_051952485.1 Thermomicrobiales bacterium
CGGCCCGATCCCGGGTGGCGGGAAGCGTCCCGGACGAAGCGGGGCGACCGGCATCGGACCGGGCGAAGCGGCACGTACAATGAACGAGCGAGCGGAGGGGCACTCCCGCCCGCGAACCGTTCGCCGATTGTAGCAGCGGCCATCTTCAAACGCATCGGGCCGCTGCCCTCCTGCCATCACCATCACGCCTATCCCGGGAGATCCGATGCCTGCCCATACCCCGCGCCCATCGACGCTCCTTCGCGCCCTGGCCATGCTCGGCCTGGCGCTCCTGCTCGTGGCCCTGCCGGCATCCCGCGCCGCGGGCGCCCAGACTCCAGCGGCCTCACCGGGCGCGTCGCCTGCAGCCTCGCCAGCCGGAACGCCAGGCGCCTCCCCGGCGGCGCTCGTGGGCGATCCCCGCCTGACCGGCATCAAGCCCGGCCAGCAGGCCTGGGTCGCGGGACTGATCCCGGACCGCCTGACGACCTACACGATCGCCGCCGACCTCGACACCGAGAAACGCACCATTCACGGCACCCTCTCCGTCGACTACATCAATGAGACGGGCACCGCGCTCGAAACCCTCCCGTTCCGCCTCTACGCGAACGGCGGCGAGACCGACACCATCATGGTCGACGACGTGACCGTGAACGGCGAGGCGGTGAAGACGACCCTTACGGTCGACAACAGCGTTCTCTCCGTGCCCCTGGCAACATCCCTCGCCCCCGCGGCCAGCGTCACGGTCGCCATGGCCTTCACGGTGCTCGTCCCCCTCGACAGCACGGACCAGTACGGCATGCTGAACATCGATTCGGCCACCGGCACCTGGGCGATGGCGGAGTGGTACCCGATCGTCGCGGGGTGGGACCCGGCCAACGGGTTCGAACTCGATCCGCCGAGCGTGAACGGCGATCCCGTCTTCAGCACCACCTCGCAATATCACGTCACGGTCACCGCGCCGGCCGCCTGGTCGGTCGTCAGCACCGGCGACGCCACGACCACATCCATCACCGATGGCGACCGCAGGACATGGACGATCGAGACCGGCCCGGTCCGCGACTTCACGATGGTGGCCGACGCCGATTTCCGGTCCGTCTCGCAGGTGGTGGATGGCACCACGATCACGTCGTGGTTCAACGCGGGTGACGACCGGTCGGGGGAGGCGGCGTTGACCTACATGGCGCAGGCAATCGCGCTCTTCGACGAGCTGCTGGTGCCGTATCCGTATGCCTCCTTCGATGTCGTGCCGGTGGAACTCTATGGCGCGGCGGGGGTGGAGTTCCCGCAACTGATCTACATCGCGCAGTCCTATTACGGCGAGAACCAGGACCTGAGCACACCCAACGACTTCGATTTCACCATCGCGCACGAGGTCGTCCACCAGTGGTTCTACGGCATGGTGGGCAACAACCAGTACCTGCACGCCTTCACCGACGAGGGGATCACGAACTTCCTCTCCAGCCGCGTCTACTTCACGCACGAGTACGGCGAGGCGGCGGGAAACGCCATGTTCGAGAACGCGGCACAGGACGTCTTCGTCTCGGTCGCGGGGGCCGGCGCGGACCAGACCGTGGACACCCCCACGGATGACTTCGACACCGGATACGCCTACGCCTGGGCGGCCTATGCGAAGGCGCCGGTGGGATTCAACGCCATCTACGACCGGATCGGCGAGGATGCCTTCCTGCACGGCCTCCGCGACTACATCGATGCCTTCGCCTTCCACGTCGCACAGCCCTCGGACATGGAGGCGGCCCTCTCCCGCGCGGCCGGTGAGGACCTCGCCCCCCTCTGGCGCCACTGGTTCAACGAGAAGCACGGCGCCGAGGATGCCGCCGGCATGGCGTGGTGGCCACGGCGATCGTCCGGCGCTGCCTGGTGACAGCTGGGCGCGTCCGGGCGACAATGCGCGGGCACGCACACGCGGACCGCACGATGGCGCTGGATCACGGCCACCGCCACGCTCACGAACAGGGAGACCCCCCATGGCCATCACCGACCTCGGACACATCGCCCTCGGGTGCCGCGACCTCGACGCCTCGCTGGCCTTCTATGCGCTGCTGGGTATCGGGGAATCGTTCCGGCTCACCCGGGATGACGGCTCGGTCATCCTCGTCTACTGCCACATCTCGGGTGATCGCTTCATCGAACTCTTCCCCGGCGGCCCGGCCGCGGAGGAGCGCGCGGAGTCGAAGGCGCAGAGCTTCAAGCACATCTGCCTCGTGAGCGACGACCTGGTGAACGACATAGAGCGCCTGCGCAGCGCGGGCGTGACGATCGACGTGGAGCCGAAGGTGGGGCTGGACGCCAACACGCAGGCCTGGTTCAAGGACCCGGATGGAAACGCGATCGAGCTGATGCAGCTCTCGCCGATCTCGCCCCAGAAGGCGGTGTCGGAGGGACGCGAACCGGTGATCCCGGACCCGAAGGCGCTCGGGCTGTAACGACCGCATCGCCACGCAAACACCGAGGGGGACCCATCCGGGTCCCCTTCCGTGTTCATGGTCATATGCTGCTCCACCCGTTCGTTGCTCAGGGTGTTGCATCGATCATGAGAACCCACCTCGTAGATGCGGCCCTTGTGGCCGCCCCCACAAGACGGCCACACGCATCGACGGGGAAGCAACGGTTGGTTCCAACAGGGCTCTCCCTGGCGATCGGGCGGACGCCAAGCCCGACCTCACCCCAAGGTGGCTGTCAAGCCCCCCGTGGCGTTCGCGGTGTGGGAGGCGAACCACAGGGGTTCGCCCTACGAACGACCGAATCGCCCGGCAGTCCGGTCGAACCACTTTGTGGGGGCCGCCTTCATGGC
>JBQCJS010000786.1:0-12220 GCA_051952485.1 Thermomicrobiales bacterium
CGGCCTGGAACGACTTCCTCGGCCCGCTGCTCTTCCTGCTGGACGACAAGAAATACACGCTGGCGCTGGTCCTCACCTACTTCCGGCAGGCGCAGGCCTACGACGTCCAGTTCAACCTGATGATGGCGGCAGCCACCCTCATGATCATCCCGTTCATCGTCCTCTTCCTGCTCTTCCAGAAGTCGTTCATCGGCGGCATCTCGGTCGGCAGCATCAAGTAGACCCGTACGAGACGAGAGAATCGCGCAAGCAAGAAGGAAGGGGACCAGTTTGAACTGGTCCCCTTCCTTCTTGCGCGGCGTGACTGTCGAGTCGCCAGGCATCGAAGTCACGCCAGGCTCGACCGATTCCGCCCGGGCGTGGCGGATGCCTGCCATCTCCATGCCGGCACAGGACCGGTTTTCTCGCAGGACTCCGTCTCGCCTGACTTGGCATGGTGCGGAGATCTCGGCGAACCACAAGGGTTCGCCCTACGTACGACCGAATTGCCCGCCGATCCGGTCGAACCACGATGTGGGGTGGGCGGACTGTCACCCTACGGACTTGATGCACGCCCGACAACGAATGCACACGCCGAGAAAAGGGAGACGACGCCTTCAGCGTCCACCCTCCCATCGCCATTCATCGGTCCTCACTCCTCACTTCTCTCACCTCTCCCCTCCTCCCATTGGACATTCCCCGTTCGGCGCGTCACGATTCCCCCGTACGACTCGGCAACGTCCGGTTCGCCACCGTCGGCGGGCCAGTGGAAAGGACACGTCCCCGGTGAATGTCTTCGCAGATTTCGATGCCCGGCGCCACGAGCGCCAGCAACGCTGGTTCAAGGAACTTCACGCCTGGCGCAACGCCCGCGTCAGCCCCATCACCGACTGGACCTTCACCGACGCCGATGGGAATGTCTCCCAGCTCACGGCCGGCGATCCCTGGCCCGTCGTCGATCCCCACCGCCCGGTGACCCTCACCGCCACCGCCACCGTTCCCCAGGAATGGGCGGGCGAGCCGGTGGAAGTCCAGCTCTGGCTTGGCGGCGAAGGCTTCGTCAGGATCACCCCCGGCTACCAGACCGGGCTGAATCCCTTCCACGAGGACTTTCGCGTCACCGATGCGGCCACCGGCGGCGAGACCTTCCAGATCGAGGCCGAGGTAGTGCCGAAGGGCTTCTTCGGCACCCACAACTACGCGCCTTCCATCGCCCGCGCCCTGCTCGCCATACCCCACGACGAGATCCGCGCGCTGGAACGCGACCTCAAGAACCTGATCGAGGCCTCCGAGCAGCTCAAGCACCACGAGATCTTCCCGCACCTGCTCGACCTCGTGGACGAGGCCTACAAGGCCATCGCCCCCGCCTGGCCGACTGGCACCGAGATCGCCAAGGTCCGCTACATCTCCGGCGACGCCGAGGGCGGCAACCGCCTCGACATCCCCGGTCCCGACTACCGCCGCCCCTCCTACGAGGGCGGCCTGCTGGTGCAGGGCATCTGGCACATCCCGCCCGCCGAAGGCTCGCTGGAACCGGTGTCGTCCGAGACGATCGCCGCCGTCAACGAGGCACACGGGGTCATTGCCTCCGGGCTCGCGGCGCTGAAGGAGAAGTACCCGCCGATCGGCAGCATCCTCCTCACCGGCCACGCCCACATCGACCTTGCCTGGCTCTGGCCGGTCGCGGAGACCCGTCGCAAGGCCCGCCGCACCTTCTCCAGCGTCATCCGCCTGATGAACCAGTACCCGGACTTCACCTTCAACCAGTCCTCTGCGCAGGCCTACCGCTGGATCGAGGAAGACGATCCCGAACTCCTCGCCGCGATCCAGGAGAAGGTGAAGGAAGGCCGCTGGGAGCCGGTCGGCGGGCAATGGCTGGAGCCGGATAGCCAGGTCACCGGCGGCGAGTCCTTCGTGCGCCACCTCTTCTACGGTCAGCGCACCTTCGAGCGCCTCTTCGGCCTCCGCAACAACACCGCCTGGTTGCCGGATGTCTTCGGCTTCTCCGCCAGCGTGCCGCAGTTGCTGGTCGGCGGCGGCATCGACAACTTCTTCACCATCAAGGTGACGTGGAACGAGACCAACGCCTTCCCGTACGACCTCTTCTGGTGGGAGGGCAACGACGGCACCCGCGTCCTCACGCACACCTTCCGCAACCCCGGCGAGGGCTACAACGGCAACATCGTCCCGCTGGACACCTACCAGACATGGCAGGAGTTCAAGGGCAAGCGTGTCCACGACCAGACGCTGCTCTCGATTGGATGGGGCGATGGAGGCGGCGGCCCCAGCGAGGAGATGCTGGAGAACTACGCCCGCATCAAGGACTACCCGGTGCTGCCGAAGCTCGAGTTCGGCATGGTCGAGGACTTCTTCGCGCGGCTTCCGCACGAGGGGCTGCCGACCTTCGTCGGCGAGCTCTACCTCGAACTCCACCGCGCGACCCTGACCACCCAGGCGCTCGTGAAGCGGCTCGTCCGCGAATCGGAGCATCGCCTGCCGGAGGCCGAGATCTTCACGACCCTCGCCCTGCTGGACAACGGGACGATCGAGTACCCCACGCAGGTGATCGATACGACGTGGGAGAAGCTGCTACTCAACCACTTCCACGACATCCTGCCGGGATCCTCCATCAACGAGGTCTACCAGGACGCCCATCGCGACCTGCAGGAGGTGGTCGCGACGGCCACCGAGCTGCGCGACAAGGCGCTCGCGGGCGCCGCCGGCGACGGGACGGGCAGCGTCCTCGTCGGGAATGCCACCCTCTACCCGCGCCCGCTCACCGTGATCCTGCCGGACGGCATCGACGCCCCGGCCGACCTCCCGGTCCAGGCGGTCGAGGGCGGCACGCTCGTCCACGATGTGACGCAGGTCGTCTCCGGCCTCTCGACGCGCACGCTGGAGGCCGTCGCGGGCGGGTCCGCCGTGGCATCGGGTCCGACGGTCTCCGTCACCGCCAGGGACGGCGGCGCGGTGCTGGAGAACGACCTGATCGAGGCCGTCATCGGCGCCGATGGCACGCTCCACAGCCTCTTCGACAAGCGGGTGAGCCGTGAGACGCTCTCCGACCGTGCGAACCAGCTCTGGGCCTACATGGATCGCCCGCGGGCCTGGGACGCCTGGGACATCGACGAGACCTACGACACGATCGGTGAGGAGATCACCGCCGTCGATTCCATCGAGATCGTGGAGGAAGGACCGCTCCGGGCCGCCGTCCGCGTCACCCGGTCGTGGCGCAACTCCACCTTCACCCAGACCTACCGCCTGCTCGCCGATTCCGCCCGCCTCGACATCGTGGGCGAGGTCGATTGGCACGAGCGGCTGATGCTGGTGCGCGCGCTCTTCCCGACCACCATCCATGCCCACGAGGCGACCTTCGAGACGATGTTCGGCGTCCAGCGCCGCTCGAACAACCGCAACACCAGCTGGGACCGCGCCAAGTTCGAGGTCGGCGCGCATCGCTTCGTGGACCTCTCGGAACCGCACTACGGCGTCGCCCTGCTGAACGACAGCAAGTACGGGTTCAGCGCCCACGGTGGCACGCTTGGCGTCAGCCTCGTGCGCGGCCCGCTCTATCCGGACCCCTTCGCGGACGAGGGCGAGCACCACTTCACCTACAGCCTCTTCCCGCACCTCGGGAACTGGACGGAAGGGGGCGTCACGCAGGAGGCCCGCGCGCTCAACTCGCCGCTGGTGGCCGTCGCCGCCCCGGCGGATGCGCCGACCCACGAGTCGTTCGTGACGGTGGACGGCCTCGAACTCGGCATCGCGACCCTGAAGAAGGCGCACGACCGCGAGGGCGTCGTCCTCCGCGTCTACGAGCCGAATGGCGATCGCGGCACCGCGACGCTCGCGTTCGGGCGCCCGGTCGGCTCCGTCCGCCGGGTGAACCTGCTGGAGGAGGACGTCGCCGGGGGCGAACTGGCGGTCGAGAACGACACGGTCACGCTGGACCTCCGTCCGTTCGAGGTCGTTTCCCTGCTGGTCTCGTAAGGGATCGACGCGGGTTGCATGACGGGGATCGGGCCGGTGGCATGGCGCCACCGGCCCGATCCATTGCCACGCGGGAATGGTAGGATGCGTGTACAGTCGCGACCGCCCGCGCCGTCCCGATCCGCGCCGATTCCCGCCCGGCGCGGCATGTCGTCCCGAAAGTCCTGCATGCCATTCCGCCCCTCGAATCCCGTCCGTCCGAAGCCGCGCTGGATCGACCCCGATCCCATCCCGGATGGCGTGCTGTTGCGCGCGCTGGACCCGCGTCCCGTGGTTGCCCGTCTGCTCTACCGGCGCGGGGTGACCACCTCGTCCGTCGCCCGCGACTTCCTCAGCACGAGCGCCCGCCCCGCCCCGCTCGCCAGTGACCTGCCGAACCTGATCGCGGCCACCACGACCGTCGCGGCGGCCATCGCCCGCGGCGATGGCATCGGCATCTTCGGCGACTACGACGTGGACGGCCTCACCTCCACCACCCTCCTGCTCCGTGCCCTCCGCGCGGCGACGGGCGATCCGGACCAGGTTTCCGCCTACGTCCCGGCGCGGGACGAGGGCTACGGCGTGAACCAGCGGGGAATCGACACCCTGCTCCGGCACGGCGCCCGCCTCCTGGTCGCCGTGGACTGCGGCAGCAACGACCACGACGCCATCGCCTACGCCCAGGAACGGGGCATGGAGGTCGTCGTCCTCGACCATCACCGCATCGCATCGCACACGCCGGAGGGGGCGCTCGTCGTCTCCCCGCAACTGCTGCCGGAGGGCAGTCCCTACCACGACCTCACCGGCGTGGGAGTCGCCTGGCTGCTCGTCTCGGCGCTGGCGCAGGAGGGCGTCCACGTCGCGGAGGACGACGAGCGGGACGAACGCTCCTACCTGGACCTCGTCGCCCTCGGGACGGTCGCCGATGTCGCGAAGCTCGACGCGATCAACCGCCCGCTCGTGCGCGACGGCCTTCACCAGCTCGCGCAGACCCACCGGCCCGGCGTGCGTGCGCTGATGGACCTCGCGAAGATCGCGACCTCCGAAGTGACCTCGACCGCGATCAGCTTCGCGCTGGCTCCCCGCATCAACGCGGCCGGCCGCATGGCGCACCCGAACCTCGCGCTCGATCTCCTGATGGAGGACGATCCGGCTCGCGCCGCCGGCCTCGCCGCGGAGCTGGATGCCGTCAACCAGCGCCGGCGGATGGTCACCGATGAGGTGGTCGCCGCTGCCTACGCCCAGATCGTCTCCATCCCCGGCTGGGAGGACCGTCCCCTCTTCGCGCTGCACGACCGGATGTGGCCGGGAGGCATCCTCGGCGCGGTCGCGTCCCGCCTCGGCGAGGAGTTCGGCCGGCCGGTCCTCCTCTTCCGCAACGACGGCGGGGTGCTCCACGGCTCCGGGCGCTCCGTGCCCGGATTCGACCTCGTGGACGGCCTGAACGAGCTGGACGAACTGATGATCCGCTACGGCGGACATGGCCAGGCTGCGGGCATCACCCTGGTGCAGGACAACCTGATGCACCTCGTGGACGGCCTCTCGGAACAGATCGCCGATGCCGGCCTGCCGATCCCGGCGCCGCCACGCGTCGTGATCCACGACGACCTCGCGGAGGGCGACCTGACGATCCAGACGGTCCGCGATATCCGGGCGCTGGAGCCGTTCGGCAACGGCAACGAGATCCCGCATGTGCGGGTGCGCTCCATGCGGCTCGATCGCTATTCCACGATGGGCAAGGACGGTTCCCACCTGCGCCTGAACCTGTTGGCGGGGCGGCGTTCGCTCACCGGGGTGCTCTGGGGCGGGGCGGAACGCTCGCGGGAGCTGCTGGGCGCCCGCCTGGTGGATGTGGTCGGCATCCTGGACATCAATGCCTGGCAGGGCCGGGAGAGCCTCCAGCTCGTCCTGGACGACTTCCGCGTCGTGGATTGATCCGTCCGGCCCGGTCGTTCATCACGAATGCGCACCGCACGTCGGCCTTGAGAGCAGCTGCCACGCGGTGACAAGGAACGAGACCGCTCGCGGCGCCCGCACCCCCGAAGCTACGGATTGACGCGGTTCACCACTGACTCCCCGGCGAAGAATGCCGCGAAGTTCCGCACGCCCAGTTCGACCATCTGCGCGATCGCCTCCGCCGTCCGCCCCGCCATGTGGGGCGTCAGCAGCAGGTTGTCCAGCGTCAGCAGCACCGGCGGGATGTCCGGCTCCCCCTCCACCACGTCCAGCGCCGCCCCCGCGATCGAACGCCGCTGGAGCGCATCGACCAGCGCATCGGTATCCACCACCGTGCCGCGCCCGATGTTCACGAGGTACCCGTTCGACCCCAGCCGTTCCAGCACCTCGCGGCCGACGATGTGATACGTCCCGGTGCCACCCGGCGCGGCGAGCACCAGGAAATCGGCCCACTCCGCCAGGTCGCGCAGGTCCGGCACGAAACGATACGGCGAGTCGGCCACCGGCGAGCGGTTCGTGTAGGCGATCTCCATGCCGAACCCGTTTGCCGCCCGAGCCGCGATGGCGCTGCCGATCATGCCCAGCCCGAAGATGCCGAGCTTCCGCCCGGTCACGCCGACCCGCCTGAACGGGAAGTCCGTCCGCTCGCCCGGCAACGCGGCATCCCGCTTCGGCGACGAGAAGTTCGACCATCCGCCCGCCTTCACGGCGAGATACGACGGGACGATCGTGCCGGCGATCGCTAGCAGCAGCGTCATCGCGTGATCGGCCACGGCAACCGTGTTCGTACCGCGCCCGTTCGTGACGACGATGCCCCGGGCGTTGGCCGCGTCGAGGTCGATCTTCTCGTACCCGGCCCCGATGGCCGAGATGATCTTCAGGTCCGGCAGCCTCGCGATCTCGTCGCCGGTGAGGCCGAGCGACCCGTTGGTGAAGACGGCCACGGCATCGGAAGCCGCCTCCACGGCCGCCTCACGACCGCCATGCTCCCCCGCCAGGATGACCTCGAACCCGATCTCCTCAAGCTGCCGCCGGGCGTCCGGGGAGATATCGATGATGATCAGCAGTTTCCGCGACACCCTGTCCCTCCCCATCCCGATGCACCCGACTCGCTCCGGGCGCCACTGGCCTCACGGTCGCACCGGCATCCCTGCGGTGTCAAGCCGCTCCCGGCATGCGAACGGCCGGCGAGCGATCCGAAGACCGCCCACCGGCCGGAAGCGCCCGGTCCCTGTCGTCAGTCGCCTGCGGAAGCCGTTGAAGGAGGGGCAGTGACGCGCTCCGGGTCGGGCTTCTTCGGCGTGAGGGTGCTCGGCCACCAGTTCCACTTGTCCAGGAGCAGGACGATGGCCGGCACCACGATCGAGCGCACCACGAAGGTGTCCAGCAACACGCCGATCGCCACCGCGAACCCCAGCTGGAAGAGCGGCTGCAAGGGCAGCGTCATCAGCGCCGCGAACGTCCCGGCGAGGATGATGCCCGCCGAGGTGATGACGCCGCCGGTGCGGGCCAGCGCCAGCCGCACACCGTCGTGAAGGCCGAGTTCCCGCACTTCTTCCCGGATGCGCGCCATCAGGTAGATGTTGTAGTCGATGCCCAGCGCGACCAGGAAGACGAAGACGAGGATCAGCACGTTCGAACTCACGCCGTCCTGTCCGAGCCCCTTCTCGAAGACGACCGTCGAGATCCCCAGCGTCGACGCGCAGGAGAGGATGATCGTCGCCAGCAGGTAGACCGGCGCCACCGCCGACCGCAGCAGCAATCCGAGGATCACCCCGATCGCAATGAGGATCGCCGGGATCAGCACGCGCGTGTCGCGGTCGTTCGCCACCTTCGTGTCGAAGGCGGTGGCCGTCTCGCCGCCAACCAGCACCTCCGCCCCGCTCAGGCCGGCCTTCTCGGCCTCCGCCCGCACGAAGTCCCGGAACGGCCCGATCCCCTCGATCGTGTCGATCCCGTACGGATTCGCATCGAAGACCACCGAGACCTGCGCGACCCCGCCATCCGCCGAGACGAACTTGCGGCCCGCCGCGTAGGTCCCGATCGCCTGTCCCAGTGCCTCGTCGCCGGACTGATCGACACCGGCCGGTTGCGATTCGCCCTTGTCGATCGCCTGCCGGATCGGCTCCGGCACCGTCTTCACCGCCGACTCCACCGCCGCCAGGTCGATGGGGCCACCGACGCCCAGCGGCGCGGTTACCGACTCGACGCTGGCAACGCCCTGGTAGCCCGCGACGGCCTTGCTGAAGGTATCGATCGCCGCGAGGTCATCGTAGGCGGACTGCCCGTCCGGCAGCACGATGTAGACGTCGGTCGGCGCGGAATCGCCTTCCGGGAATCGATCGCGCAGCAGTTCGAAGCCGCTGCGGGAATCGGAGTTCATCGGGAGCTGCGCGATCTCGTCATAGGTGACCTTGTAGACCGTCAGCCCCAGCGCCAGCAGCAGCAGGAAGCCGACTGACCCCGCCAGCCACGCCCGTGGGCGGTCGCTGACCCGCCGCGCGATCCACGGCCAGAAGCCCTTGCCGAGGCGCGTCGAGCGGTCGTCCACCGCCGCCGGATCGTACGCGGGACGGAACGGCCAGAAGGCGAACCGGCCCAGCGCCGTGATGATCGCCGGCACCAGCGTCAGCGACGCCAGCAGCATCAGCGCGACCGCGATCGAGAGCAACGGTCCCAGCGCCGAGGTCGAGCGCAGTTCCGCGAAGAGGAGGATCACGCAGGCCACGAGGACGGTCCCCGCCGCGGAGGCGATCGCCTCCCCCACGGAGCGCATCGTCCGCCGCATCGCCTCGTGCTTGTCCTCCACCAGGACCAGTTCCTCGCGAAAACGGCTGGCGATGAAGAGGCAGTAGTCCGTGCCGGCGCCGAACAGGAGCACGGTCATGATGCCCTGCGCCTGCCCGTTCACGACGAGCCCGAATTCCTCGGCCGCCCATGCCCCGACCGACCCGGTGATCGTGAAGACGAAGCCGACCGCCAGGAGCGGCACCACCGCGATCACCGGCGAGCGATAGATGATGATCAGCAACACCAGTACCAGCGCCGCCGTGACCGAGGTCAGGAAGACATCGATATTCGCGAAGACGCCGATCAGGTCCGCGATCAGGCCGCCAGGCCCGCTCACTTTCACTTCGAGCCCGTCCGGCACGTCTTTCACCCGCTCGCGGAGGGTCTTGATGGTATCGATGTAGGGATCGCCGTTCGCGTCGCCGGTGACGTTGACGATCATCGTCATCGTCGTCCCGTCCTCGGACACCAGGCTGTTCGCCGCCTGCGGCACCGTGTAGATACTGACGATGCCGTTGCGGTCGACGTTCGCCGGCGCGTCGTCCGAGACGAGCCACTCCCCGAGGGTCTTCGCCACCTGCTTGTCGGCATCCGTCAGCCCCCCATCGCGGTGGAAGACGAGGATCGCGGGTGTCCCGCTGCTGGGGAACCGCTCCTGCACCAGCTCGTTGACGCGCGTCGATTCCGCCCCCTTCGGCAGGAACGAGGCCGAGCCATTCGAAAGCACGTCCGAGAGACGCGGCGCGATGGGGACGATCACCGCCGCCAGCACGATCCACGCGACGATCACGATCCACTTGCCCCGCCGGGACGACGAGAAATCGGTCAACCGGTGCAGCACGACGTACCCTCCACTCCTGCGCGAATGTCATTTATCGATTGATAAGCGAACGACACCAAAACGTCAATCGCGGTTCGGTGTGCTCCCGACCCCGCGCAAGAACAGCTCCACCACCAACCGCTCCCGCGTGACGGCGGACAGATGGCGCTCGATGACGCGCGCATGGTCGGTGCGGGCGGGCGGGCGAGTGACGAACGAGACCTGGTGCAGGAAATAGAGTCCCATCTGGATCGGCGCCAGCCCGACGGTCTCCGGCGCCCCGATCAGGCCGTCCGCGATGCCCTGCTCGACGATGCGGTTGATCGGCCCCACCACCTGCTCGAAGAAGCGCGCGCCGACGATGGCGGCGCTCGCATCGCCCAGCTCGGTGCGGATGTCGTGCTGCATCAACGTGAGGTTATGGTGCGTCCGGTTCGCCAGGTAGCGGGCCACCTGCTCCAGCCGATCCAGCACGGTCGCGTCTCCGTCGGCGATCGCCCCCAGCCTGGAGCCCATCTCCCCCAGTTCCTGCAGCAGCACCGCGACGTAGAGATCTTCCTTGCCCGAGAAGTGATGGTAGAGCGCCGGCTGCGTCACGCGGGAGGCCTCGGCGACCATCCGCGTGGAGACGGCCCGGTACCCGAACTCCATGAAGAGCCGCTTCGCCTCGCGCAGGATGGCCGCGTGCGTCTCCTCCGCATGCTGCTCCCGTGTACGATGCAGCGGCTCCGGGGTCATCGCGCGGGCTCCGACGGGATGGCAGCCGTCGTCGTGTGGACGCGCTCGACGATGCGGGCGAGCTGGTCGGGATCGGTCTGGGGGAGGATGCCGTGCCCGAGGTTGAAGATGTGCCCGGCACGTCCGCCCGCCTGCACCAGGATGCGGTCGACCTGCGTTTCCACGGCCTCCCACGGCGCGAGCAGGGTGGCGGGATCGAGGTTGCCCTGGATACCCTTCTCCGGTCCGATCGTCGCCCAGGCGGCGTCGAGCCCGAGCCGCCAGTCGACGCTCACGATATCGGGACCGGTGGCAGCGATCTGGTCCAGCAGGTGGACCGTGCCGGTGCTGAAGTGGATCGTCGGCGCCAGGCCCCGCAGGGCCGCAAAGATCCGGGTCGTGTACGGCGCAACGTAGTCGCGGTACTGGTCCGGACCGCACAGCCCCAGCCAGGAATCGAAGAGCTGGACGGCATCCGCGCCCGCCGCGACCTGGCCCCGCAGGTAGGCGATGGTGATGTCGGTGAGCTTGGTCATCAGCGCGTGCCAGAGGTCCGGCGCGCCGATCATCATCGACTTCGTGAGCGGGTATTCCTTGGTCGGTCGCCCGTCGATCAGGTAGCAGGCCAGCGTGAACGGCGCCCCCGCGAACCCGAGGACCGCCCCCCGATCGCCCAATTCCTGCCGCAACAGCGACAGCGCCTCGAGCACGTAGGGCGTCCCCTCCTCCGGCCCGACGACGCGGATGCGCTCGATGTCCGCCGCCGTGCGCACCGGCTCGGCGATTACCGGCCCGATGCCGGGCGTGATCTCGAACCCGATGCCCATGCCTTCCAGCGGCAGCATGATGTCCGCGAAGAGCACCGCACCATCGACGCCCAGGCGATCGACCGGCATCAGCGTCGCCTCGACGGCCAGCTCCGGCGTGTGGGCCAGCGTCATGAAGTCATACCGCTTGCGCAGGGCGCGGTATTCCGGCAGGCAGCGTCCGGCCTGGCGCATGAACCAGACAGGTGTGCGATCGACGGGTTGCCGGGTCGCGGCGGCGAGGAAGCGCTGCTTCCCGCTCATCGTGGTTGTGGCTGCGGACAGGGTAGACACGAAGACATCTCCGGCGGCCCGACACGACATCGGACATGGTGGACGAATGGAACGGCGCGTCGTCGGGACGTCAGCGAGCGAGCCAGCGGGCGGCGTCCTTGGCATGGTAGGTGATGATGCGATCCGCGCCGGCGCGCTTCATCGAGAGTAACGTCTCCAGCACGATCCGCTGCTCGTCGATCCAGCCACGCTCGGCGGCGGCCTTGATCATCGCGTACTCGCCGGAGACGTTGTAGGCGACGAATGGCACCTCGAACCGCGCGCGCGCCGTCCGCAGGATATCCAGGTAGGCGAGCGCCGGCTTCACGATGATCAGGTCCGCGCCCTCGTCGAGGTCGATCGCGATCTCCCGCATCGCCTCCTGCGCGTTCCCCGGGTCCATCTGGTGCGACCGCCGGTCGCCGAAGGCGGGGGTCGAGCCCGCCGCCTCCCGGAACGGCCCGTAATAGGCGGAGGCGTACTTCGCGGCGTAGGACATCACCGGGATCTCCGGGAATCCGGCCTCGTCCAGCGCGTTCCGGATCCAGGCCACCCGCCCATCCATCATGTCGGACGGCGCGACGATGTCCGCGCCCGCCCGCGCGTGGCTGACCGCAGTCCGCGCCAGCAACGGGATCGTGCGGTCGTTGTCCACCACGCCATCGACCAGCACCCCGCAATGGCCGTGATCGGTGTACTCGCAGGCGCAGACATCGGTGATCACGAGCATCTC
This sequence comes from Thermomicrobiales bacterium, assembly GCA_051952485.1. Lineage (GTDB taxonomy): Bacteria > Chloroflexota > Chloroflexia > Thermomicrobiales > UBA6265 > JASGDN01. The sequence continues at coordinate 12,044 of JBQCJS010000786.1, forward strand.
CGGCGTGTGGGCCTTGATCCGGCGCACCGCCTCCTGCACGATCCCCCGTTCCGCGAACGCCTCGCTGCCGATCGCGTCCTTGTGCGCATCCTCCGGGATGCCGAAGAGGAGCACTGCCCGGATACCGAGCGAGAGCAGCTCGTCGATCTCCGCATCGAGCCGGTCCAGCGACAGCTG
>JBQCJS010000787.1:0-2279 GCA_051952485.1 Thermomicrobiales bacterium
CGATCGCGCCCACGATCCGAACCTGGCGCTGCTGGCGAGCATGATCGACCGGGAACTGGCCGCGCTGGAACGGACCGGCACTGGGACGTGACAATCCTGGCCCCGGCGTGCCGTATCATCCGGTTGCTGTCCGTGCGATGCCATCGCGCCCCTTCGATCTCCTCCGAAAGCGAATCCCATGTCCCAGCAACCCGCATCGACCACGCAATCGCCGATCACGATTCTCGACGGCGGCATGAGCCGCGAACTGGTGCGGATCGGCGCGCCGTTCCGGCAGCCCGAATGGTCCACCTACGCCATGATCGAGGCGCCGGAGACGGTGAAGCAGGTCCATGCCGAGTTCGCCGCCGCCGGGGCCGATGTCGTGACCACGAACACCTATGCGGTCGTGCCCTTCCACGTCGGGGAGGAGCGGTTCTGGACGCAGGGGCGGGAGCTGGCGAACATGGCCGGGCAGATGGCGCGGGAGGCGTTCGCCGAGGTGTCGGCGGAGACCGGACGGGCCATCCGGGTGGCGGGATCGATCCCGCCCGTCTTCGGGTCCTACCGGCCGGACCTCTTCCGGGAGGCGGAGGCGCCTGACATCCTCTCCGTGCTGATCGAGGGGTTGCGGCCGCACATCGACCTCTGGCTGGCGGAGACGCAATCCTCGCTGGCGGAGATCTGGGCGATCCGCGCCGCCCTGGGCGACGACCCCCGTCCGCTCTGGATCTCGTTCACGCTGAACGATGACGACGAGCACACCGTGAACGCCATCGCCGGAGCCGAGGAGCCCCGGCCCCGCTCCGGCGAATCGCTGGCGGAGATCGTCACCTTCGCGCGGGAGGCGGGGGTTGCGGCGCTGCTCTTCAATTGCAGCGAGGCCGAGATCATGGAGACGGCGATCCGGCGGGTGAAGGCGCTGGCGCCGGACCTGGAGGTGGGTGTCTACGCCAACGCGTTCGTCCCGGAGACGAAGAAGATGGCCGCGAACACCGGGCTGTGCGACATCCGGGACGACCTGACGCCGGAGACGTACCTGGCGTTCGCGCGGCAGTGGGTCGATGCCGGAGCGACGGTCATCGGTGGCTGCTGCGGGATCGGGACGGCGCATATCGCGGCATTGGCGGCGCTGTCAGCGCCGAGAGAGTAAAGAGACGGGGGAAAAGAGGAAAGAGGATCGAACGGGCACTACACCAAATCGAGAGCGTGTCGTCTCTTTCGTCCTTTTTCTCTTTTCTCACTCCTCGACGGATGGAAGATCGAGGCCGTGTTCGCGCGCGCAGGCGATCGCCTCCGGGTAGCCCGCGTCGGCGTGGCGCATGACGCCCGTCGCGGGGTCATTCCAGAGGACGCGTTCGATCCGCCGTGCCGCGTCCTCCGAGCCATCGCAGACGATCACCATGCCCGCATGCTGGGAGAACCCCATCCCCACGCCCCCGCCATGATGCAACGAGACCCACGTCGCGCCGGATGCCGTGTTCAGCAATGCGTTCAGGAGTGGCCAGTCCGAGACGGCGTCCGAGCCGTCGCGCATCGCTTCCGTCTCCCGGTTCGGGCTGGCGACCGAGCCCGAATCGAGGTGGTCGCGCCCGATCACGACCGGCGCCTTTAGCTCACCCGTGCGCACCATCTCGTTGAAGGCCAGGCCCAGCCGGTGCCGGTCGCCGAGGCCGACCCAGCAGATCCGCGCCGGCAGTCCCTGGAAGTGGATGCGCTCCCGCGCCATGTCCAGCCAGCGATGCAGGTGGGTGTTGTCCGGCAGGAGTTCCTTCACCTTCGCGTCGGTCCGATGGATGTCCTCCGGATCGCCGGAGAGCGCCACCCAGCGGAACGGACCGACGCCCCGGCAGAACAATGGCCGGATGTAGGCCGGCACGAACCCGGGGAAGGAGAAGGCGTCCGTCACGCCCTCGTCGAACGCGACCTGGCGGATGTTGTTGCCATAATCGACCGTCGGGATGCCCTGTTCGTGAAAGGCCACCATCGCCCGGACATGGACGGCCATCGAGGCGCGCGCCTCCCGTTCGACGCGGGCAGGATCGGAAGCGCGAAACGCCTCCCACTCCGCGACCGTCCACCCGATCGGCAGGTAGCCGTTCACCGGATCGTGCGCGGAGGTCTGATCGGTGACCGCATCCGGGCGCACGCCGCGCTTCACCAGTTCCGGCAACACGTCGGCGGCGTTGCCCAGCAGCGCGATGGATTTGGCGTCGCCGGCTTTGGTGTACTTCTCGATGCGCGCCAGCGCGTCGTCCAGATCCTTCGCCTGCTCGTCCACGTAGCGCGTCTTCAAACGA
>JBQCJS010000788.1:0-3308 GCA_051952485.1 Thermomicrobiales bacterium
CCGGAAGGCGCGAAGCCCACCATCCTCCGCGACGATAGCCGGAAGGTGCCGCGGATGCGTGTAGTGGTAGAACCGGATGCCGGCGCTGGTTCGTTCCACGCGTGTGGGGTCGGTTCGATACCCGGAATCTCCCAACGTGACACCGGTTTCAGTGAGGAAGCGATCGGCAAGACGTTGGCTGGACATGGGGTCACCTCGCGATCTGCCTGCTGGGCGGGGAGGGAGTATGGGGTCTCCCGCGGATCGGAGCAAGGGAGTATGCTCTTGCAAGGATGATCCGCGCTCGAATGAACGGAAGGGTCAATGGTCGCTGTCGCCAGCCTGTTGCCGGACAACCCCGAGGAAGAAGCGTCGGTGCTCGCCGTGCTGCGGGAGCACCCGGAACTGCGCACGTTCATCCAGCAGGCGAGCACGAAGGCGCTGGAGTTCTTCCCTGGTGCGTCCATCCAGCTCGATACCGCTCGCTACGACGAGTGGGACCCGCCCGTCACGATGAACGTCTTCGTTCGGGACGACCAGCGGGACGACCAGGATGACATGGTCCAGCGGAGACTGGAGTATGTTCGCTGGCTTCGGGATCACCTCGCCTATCCGGAAGACATGATCTTCGTGTTTCCCCGGTAGGCAGGAGCGACCATGGAGGGGCGTGAGTTTCTCGTCGTTGCCGAACACCTCATGCACGACGATCGAGAGTCGTTCTTGCGATCGAGTATCGGGCGATCCTATTACGCAGCCTATCTCGAAGCACGGTCGTTCTGTGAACGATACCTGGGATTCGTCCGATCCTCGTCCAGTCGCGAGCATCAGGTCGTGGCGACACTCTTGCTCGGGTTTGATCCCCCCGTGGCGGATACCTTGCGATTTCTTCGCCGATATCGGAATACCGCCGACTATGACATCGATGTATCCGATCGCACGATGCGGCTCACCACCGATCGGGCACGCCGTTCCGCCGAACTTGTGATCGATGCACTCGATGCCCACGCGGCACGACTGGATGCCGAGCGAGACGAGCGGGAGTCTTCTCGCGAAGAGTGACAACCAGCATCCGGCTCAGCAAGACCGGGGACATTCGCTGCTCCGCGAATGTCCTCGATCCATGTCCGGCGTCACGCACGCGGGTGAGCAGGGCCTACTACGCTGCCTACCTGGAAGCCCGCTCCTTCTGCGAGACATAGCATTCGCACGGTCCGGGAAGGGCAGCGAACATCAGGAGGTCCCGCGCCGGATCGCCTCCATCGATCCTCAGGTCATGGTGCGCCTCGCGTTTCTTCGCAAGAGCCGGAATATGGCGGACTACGATCTCGACGTTTCTGCTGCCACGATGACGCGAGTCGCACTGGACGCGGAGCGGATGGCGGCAATCATCATCGCGGCGCTGGACGGTCATGCGAAGCGGCTGGAAGACGACGCAGATCCGGAGGGACCGGGGGGATCTCCCCCGCCCGGTTGACGTTGCCCAACGCCTCCTGCTTGTCATCGCTCGATGTCATGGTATGATGACTTATGGCAGCGCAGCCTCGGGGCTGCGCTTTGCCGCGTTTCAGAGGAGTCATCATTCCGCCACAGCCGGCCAAGCCGGGGCGACGGAACCGGGGAACCAGCAGGCATGAGCGGTGGAATGGGCGTGGGTGCGGATCGGGGATTCGGCGGGGAACAACGGGCGCGGGCGACCGGGTGGCGGGCGAGCGCATTGCTCCCCGTACTCATCTATTCGGCGATGGTCATGTCGGTGCTCTCCACCCTTGGCTCGCCGATGATCCCCACCATCGCGCGGGAGCAGGGCGTCTCGCTCGAAGCGGCGCAATGGGTGCTCACCATCACCCTGCTCGTGGGCGCGGTGACGACGCCGATCACGGGCCGCCTCGCCGATGGACCGTGGCGCAAGCAGACGATCCTCGGCAGCCTCGGCCTCGTCTTCATCGGCTCCGTGCTGGCGGCGGCCGCGCCCTCGTTCGGCGTGCTGATGGCGGGCCGGGCCTTCCAGGGGCTCGGGCTGGGCCTCGTGCCGCTCGCGATCTCCGTGGCGCGGGACGGCCTCTCGCCGGACAAGGTGCGCGGGGGCATCGCCATCCTCTCCGTCTCCACCGCGATCGGTACCGGCCTCGGCTACCCGATCACCGGCATCATCGCCCAGAACCTCGACTACCGCGCGGCCTTCTGGTTCGCGGCGGTGATCAGCGTCATCGCCTTCGCGTTGATCGCGCTGGTCGTGCCCTCGACGCGGCACCAGCCGTCGCAGCCGCTGGATGTCGTGGGGGCCGTGTTGCTCTCGATCGCGCTGGCGGCGTTGCTGCTCGGGATCAGCCAGGGGCGCACCTACGGCTGGACATCGGCGGCGATCCTCGGCCTGTTCGCGGTCGCGATCGTGTCCGGCATTGCCTGGGGCATGCAGGCGCTGCGGACCGCGCATCCGCTGGTCAACCTGCGGCTGATGACGAACCGCTCGGTGCTGGCGGCGGATATCGTCGCCCTGATGATGGGCGTCAGCCTCTATGCGATGTCATCGCTGGTGAATCGCTACGTGCAGGCGCCGAAGGAGGCTGGATACGGGTTCCACGCCGGGTTGATCGCGACCGGCCTGATGCTGGCGCCGCTCTCGATCGGCAGCCTGCTCTCGACACGGACCTCGACCTGGCTGACCGGGCGGTTCGGGGCGCGCTGGGTGTTGCCGATCGGCTCCCTGATCGTCGCGCTGGACATGATCTTCGTCGGGGTTTCGCGGTCGGCGCGGTGGGAGGTCGTGCTGGCGATGGCGCTGCTGGGCCTCGGGATCAGCACGACGTTCGCCGCGATGCCCCTGCTCATCATCCGGGCGGTGCCGGCCTCCGAGACGGGAAGCGCCACCAGCATGAACACGGTCTTGCGCACCATCGGCGGCGCGGTGGGGAGCGCGGCGAGTATCGCCCTGCTCAGTGCCTTCACCCCGGCGGGATCGCACCTGCCGAGCGATACGGGCTACTCGGTAACGTTCATCGCGGGGGCGGTGATCTGCCTCGGTGCGGCGGTGGTGAGCCTGGTGATGCTGCCACGAGATGGCGAGGGGGCGACGGGCGCGATGCCGGTCGTGACGGCGCATGGCAACACCGTGGCCGCGGTGATTCCCGGTCACGCTCGGGAGGGCGCGCCCGCGATGCCGACCGCATCGACGACATCGACCGTCATGTCCGCGTCGGCCCCGGTCGTGGCCGGGCTGGCCCCGCTGGCGGCCGCGACCGCGGCCGGGTCTGCCGTCCCGTCCGGAAGGGAGTCCCTGACATGACCGGCACGATCGCGTCGCCCGCCCGCAAGCGGGATGCGGCGCAGAC
>JBQCJS010000789.1:0-3001 GCA_051952485.1 Thermomicrobiales bacterium
CGCTCCGCCGCGGTGATCGCCTCCGTGCAGGCGGATCGCGACGCCCTGGCCTCGTCGCTCGATACTGCCAGCATCGACGAGCTGCTCTCCCTGGCGAACGAGTTGCAGACCAAGGCCGTGGCCGCCGCCGATACGTCCGGGAGTGGGAGTGGCAGTGGCAGCGGTCGCGGCAGTAGCCGGGGATCGTCGTCCAGCTCCTCGTCCTCCTCGGCGACTCCGGAGGCTTCCTCATCCTCGACGCCAGCGGCCTCCGGCAGCGCCTCCACGACCTCCTCCCCGGGCAAGCGCCAGCTGGCGAACGCGGCAACGCGGACGGCGCGGGCGGCACGCGCGATGATCGTGGCCCAGCTCGCCAACTTCGGCCTGCCGTCCCAGCAGAACCGGGTGAGCCGGGAGCTGGCCGAGGTTTACGACGGCGTCAAGGAGGTGGCCGGCGACACGGCCTCTGCCGGGATCGACGACGCCACGACCCTGGTCACGCATGCCGAGGATGCCTACAAGAGCGCCTATGACGCCTACAACGCCAAGACCTATGCCCGCGCCACGGCATACGGCGAGGCGGCGGTCTATCTCGCCGAGGCGGCGGCCGGGCTGCTCGGCATGTTCGGCGGCATGGGCAATGGCGGCGATTCCGGCCGGCGGTCCAGTGGCCGCGGTGGCAACGGCAACGCCGGGAGCAGCGGCAACAGCCGTGGGTCCAACTCGGGCGGAGGAAGCAGCAGTGGGAGTTCGTCCTCGGCCACCGCGACGCCATCCAGTTCGGGGTCCGGCTCGTCCTCGTCCGACGACGAGACCGGGGGCGACAAATCCACACCGGTCGAGGTCCCGGAGCCATCCTTCTAGCAAACTGGCCGGTGCGGCCAGTCCGGGCCGCACGCAACGGGCGGGGGCGATTGTCGCCCCCGCCCGTTCGTCGTTCCTGCCTCCGGCCGTGCATCTCGGGGCGATGCCGGGACGTAGGTGTGCGTGAGGAAAGGATGCCTCCGCCCATGCGATTCCCTCCCCCCTGGCGATACCCGCGACCGACACGATCCGCTCACGCGATCCGGGACCGGCTTGCCGCCGTCCCGCTGGCGTTCACGCTGGCGATCCTGATGCTGCTGGCGCCGCTCGCCACACTCGCGCAGGCGACTCCTTCGCCACCGCCCTACGTCGTGCGCTCCGATCTCGTCTACAGCACCGTGGCCGGGATGCCGCTCTCGCTCGATGTATGGCTGCCGGACGACGGACGGACGGCGCGTCCGCTGGTGGTCGTCGTTCACGGTGGTGGCTGGATCGGGGGCGACAAGGCGGACGAGCACCGGCAGACGATCGCCGATTCGCTCGCCCGCGATGGGTTCGTGGTCGCGTCGGTCAATTACAGCCTCGCGCCGGACCAGGTCTTCCCGCAACCGGTGACCGACGTGCAGGATGCCATCGCCTGGCTGCGCGACCCGGCGCAGGTCGCCGCCTTCGGCATCGATCCCGCCCGGATCGCGGCGCTGGGCGATTCCTCCGGCGGCAATCTCGTCGGGCTGGTCGGCGCGATGGGCGAGGGACCGCTCGATACGGGTTCGCGGGTGGCGGCGGTCGTCTCTCTCTCCGGCCCGATGTCGTTCGAAGTGGACCTGGCCTCGGGTGGGAGTGCGCCGAGCGTGCTCCGCTACCTTGGCTGCACCGACGAGGACGCCTGCCCGAACCGCACCCTCGCCTCCCCCACGCAGTACGTCGATCCCACCGATCCGCCCTTCCTGCTGGTGAACGGGACGGAGGACACCACGGTGACCACCCTGCAGGTGGAAGTGATGGCGCGGGCGCTGGATGCGGCGGGCGTGGAGCACGAGGACCTGGTCATCCCCGGCGGCTTGCACGGCAGCTATCTCTGGCAGGACCCGCTGGTCGTGGCCGATGTGCTGGCCTTCCTCCACACCCGCCTCGGCGCCTGACCCCGCGGGCGGCAGGAGACCTTCGTCGCCGTCCGGAGCGGGACGAGCACCGTTTCGAGGAATTCTGTCAGGCCCGACGGCCGGTCGGCAGGTCCCGCTTCCACGGCCCCATCTGGCCGGCGGTCACCGCCGCATCGTGGCACTGGCTCTGCATCGGGACCGGGGAAAGGAGGCGCACCATGAGCGCGAAGATCGAACGGCGCGAGGACGTGAACCCGGAGCGGGGCGAGCATGAGTATGGAGACGTGGAGTTCGCCGATCCGGTGAACAAGAAGTACCCGATCGACACGCCGAAACATATCCGGGCGGCGTGGAGCTACATCAATCATCCGGACAACGCGGCGAAGTACGACCAGGATGACGTGAAGACCATCAAGGGGCGGATCGAGCGCGCCGCGAAGCAGCACGATATCGAGATCGACCGCGACACCGAGGACTGAAGCGACGTCAGGTCGTGGTGGCCGGGGTGCCCCATTGGGGTGACGGCAGGTGGAGCGCGACCAGGGTCAGGAGCGCGAGGACGCTGTTCCGGAACGCCGGGTCGAGGCCGTTCCAGGCGGTGGACTTCCACATCTGGAACCACTCGCCGCCGATCACGATGAACCCGCCGAAGAAGAGCAGGAGCATCATCACCAGGCCCGTCGTCGCCAGTGCGCGTGCCCTGCGGAATCCCGATCCGTGCCCCCGCTCCCGCCAGGCCAGCACGGTCGCGCCCAGCAGCACGAGCGCCGTCAGCGTCTCCCAGGCGATGATCCCGAGATAGGCGATGCGCTGGATCGTCTCGTTGTCGATCGCCCGCCACATCACATCCGGGTCGAGGTCGCTGCCCGCGGGAGCACCGAAGTTGGTGGTGTCCATCGCGAGGACGTGCTGGACGAAGGCCCAGTTGGTGCCGAAATCGGTGATGTTCCCGAAGGCCACGAGCGCCAGGTAGAGCCCGTTCAGCGCCACCAGCACGAACGCGGCGACCGGCAGCGTGCCGATGCGCATCCACCCGGTGTCGTCGCGTGTCCCCTGCGGTTGCTTCATCGTGGTGGGTCCTCCGTGTGGCTGGGGTCGAATCGACGTCACCGGCA
>JBQCJS010000790.1:0-3426 GCA_051952485.1 Thermomicrobiales bacterium
GAGAACATCCAGGCCGCCGCCGAATCCGGCCTGTTCGACACGATCGGTCACCTCGACCTGCCGCAGCGGTACGCTCCGCCCGAAGCCGGAGCGTATGATCCGCTCCGCTACGAGGCCCAGGTGAAGCCGATCTTCCAGGCCATCATCGACCGTGGCATCTCCTTCGAAATCAACACCTCCGGCCTCCGCCAGGCTCCGAAAGCGACCATGCCCGGCCTCGAGCTCGTGCGCATCTACGCGGCGATGGGCGGCCAGACCGTGACGATTGGCAGCGATTCCCACGTCGCCCGCACCATCGGCGCCGGCTTCGACACCGCCATCGCGATGCTGCGGGAGGCAGGAATCCCGACGGTGTCGTCGTTCCGGACGGGTGTCCGCTCGCTCGTTCCGCTGGAGTCGTTCGCGCCCGCCAGCGTCGTCGCGGGAGGGGAGTAGGGCGATGGACACCTACGACGAGCGACGATCCCCGTCTCGCGAGCTTCTGCCCGACCTTCCGCTGGAACCGACGCAGCTGGAGTGGGAATATGAGGAATCACCCGCACCCGCCCCGGCCGGGCGTGCTCCCGCCTCGAGCCGCCGGGCGCCCCGGACGGCGCAGCACCTGACCTATTCCGAGGAAGAGCCCGTCCGGCCCACGCGGCAGCGGCGCGGCGAAGTTCCTGCCCAGCGCGAACGTCGCCGTGAGCCCTCGCGCGTCACCGACGATGTCGTGATGTCGATCGCGCCAGCGACCACCCCGGCGGCGGTCCGCCGGCCTCGCGTCGCCCCGGCATCCGCGAAGCGCCCTGCTGCCACCTCGACCCAGTTCGTGCTGCCCCCGTTCCGCTCGCTCCTGGAGCAGGCGCTGCCAAGCCTCGTCATCGTCGCGACCGCACTCGGGGTCGCGATGATCGGCCCGCTGAGCGTGTTCGGGATTCCGCTCTGGGCGCTGGCGGCAGCGGTGCCCGCGCTCGGCTTCCTCGCCCTCGCCAACGAGGTGTCCCACCCCGTCTGGTCCTATTCCTCGATGGTCAACATGGCGATCCTCTTCGCCATCTTCCCGATCCTCGTCGTCCGCCAGAGCGTCGCCCGCGTGCCGTATATCGACTGGTCCAGCGGAACGCTCGCAGCCCCGATGGTGATGACCCTCGTGCTGATCGGGGCGTTGGCGGGAATCGGGCTCCTCGCGGCGTATCTCTGCCGTGAGGACCCGGAATACGCCGGGGTCGTCTTCCTGCCCGCCGCGATGCTGATCCCGTTCTTCGCCGGCAGCACCTCGATCACGAACCTGCATTCCGCGATGCTGATGGTCGCCGGCATCTACCTGGTGACCGCGCTGCTGACGGTGGTTGCCTTCGTCGCGCCGCCGAGCATCGCCGGCCTGATCGGGCCGGTCGCGATCATGGTCCAGTTCCTGGTGCTTGCCGCGATCCGGGGCGCCGATATCTTCCCGGTGAAATCCGGACTCTCGCCCCGCGTCCTCTTCTTCGTGACCGTCGCCGCCAAGGTCGCCCTGACCATCGTCGTCCCGATGGCGAGTTACTGGATGCGCCAGGTCACCCTGATCATCCGCACCTCCTCCCGTCGGGCGACCACCTGACCTTCAGACCTCCTCGCTGAACGAGAACAGGACGCCTCTGAAGGCGTCCTGTTCTCACGTCCGGTCGAACTGAGCAGAAGTACGCGGTCGCAGCCGGAGACGAGCGGTTCCGAGGCCCTGGAGTCCGCTCTGGCATGGTGGCGATTCGAGCGACAGGACGGCGGCCTCGCAGCTACGAGGGCTGCATCTACGGATCGCTCCAGGCGGCCGCATGGCGCTCTACCCTGGAGACGGAGCGAGGCGGGCCAGATCGGCCCGCCTCGCTCACGATCGCCCCACTGTGCGCTATGCGTCCTCGACCGTGGTCTCCTCGACGCCGGTGAGGCGCGCCGTGGCGGTCGGGTCCTTCGGCTCGATCACCGTCATGGACACCACTTCCTCACCGTCCCCCAGCCGCATCAACGTCACACCCTGCGTGGTGCGTCCAATGCGTGAGATCTGGTTCGCCGCGATCCGGATCGCGATACCGCGGCTGTTCATCAGCATGATCGTGTCGTCCGGCCCGGTCATCCCGGCGGCGACGATCTTGCCCGTGCGCGATGTCAGGCGCATCGCCTGGATGCCCTTGCCCCCGCGTCCCTGGGATCGGTACTGATCGATATCGGTCCGCTTGCCGAGCCCCTTCGCCGCAACGACGAGCAGGTCCTTGCCATCGGCCACGACATCGGAGGCGATCACCGTGTCGCCCACGTCGAGGCGAATGCCGATCACACCGGCCGCCGGTCGGCCCATCGGCCGCACATCGCTCTCCGCGAAGCGGATCGCCTGGCCGCCGGTCGTCACGAGCACCATCTCGTCGTCGCCATCGGTCATCCGCACCCAGGCGAGTTCGTCGCCGGGATCGAGCCCGATCGCGATCAGGCCATTCGAGCGCACAGACTTGAACTGATCGAGCGAGACCCGCTTCACCCGCCCCTGCTTCGTCGTGAAGAAGAGGTACTTGGCGCTGCTGTAGTCCCGGAAGGTCAGGATGGTCGTCAGCGTCTCCTCCGGCTGCATGGCGATGACGTTGACGATCGGCAGGCCCTTCGCGGTGCGACCGGCATCCGGCAGCTCGTGGACCTTGATCTGGAAGACCCGGCCGGTGTTCGTGAACGCGAGCAGCCAGTCCATCGTGTTCGCGGAGAGGATGTGCTGGATGGCGTCCTCCTCGCGCATGGTGACGCCGGTCACGCCACGCCCGCCCCGCCGCTGGGTCCGATAGACCTCGTCGGCGATACGCTTCACGTAGCCCTTCTCGGTGACCGTGACGAGGACATCGACCTCGGGGATGAGGTCCTCCTCGCTCAGGACACCGGAGACATCCTGGATGCGCGTGCGGCGGGCATCACCGTACTTCTCCTTCAGGTCGCGCAGGTCGTCGCGGATCAGGTCGATCACCATCGAGACGTTCGCAAGGATCGCCTCCAGATGGGCGATCTCCTTGAGCACCGCCGTCAGCTCGTCCTCGATCTTCTGCCGCTCCAGGGCGGCGAGCCGGGCGAGCCGCATGTCGAGGATGGCGTTCGCCTGGACCTCGGAGAGCTTGAACCCCTTCATCAGGTTGTTCCGCGCCGACTCGGTGGTGCGCGAGCGCCGGATGGTCGCGATCACCTCGTCGATGTTGTCCAGCGCGATCTTGAGGCCTTCGAGGATGTGGGCGCGGCGGCGGGCGCGTTCGAGTTCGAACTCCGTGCGCCGCGTGATCACCTCCTTGCGGTGGTTGACATATTCCTGAAGCGCGCGCTTGAGGGTCAGCACACGGGGCTGGGTGCCACGCTCGACCAGCGCCACCATGTTCACACCGAACGATTGCTGGAGGCTGGTGTGCTTGAACAGGTTGTTCAGCACCTTCATCGGCTGCGCGT
>JBQCJS010000791.1:0-3120 GCA_051952485.1 Thermomicrobiales bacterium
AGGAGAAATTGACGCCGTACCCGTCCGTGATCGCCTTGATCGCGGCCACCGGATCGCCGTCGTTGGGGTTCACGGTGTGCGTGGCGCCGAACGCCTTCGCCCACTCCAGCTTCTTCGGATCGAGGTCCACGGCGATGATCGTGCTTGCTCCAGCCTGCCGGGCACCCATGATCACCGAGTCGCCAACGCCGCCACAGCCGAACACCGCGACCGACGATCCCGGCTCCACCTTCGCCGAATAGAGCGCCGCCCCGACGCCCGTCATCACGCCGCAGCCGATCAGGCTCATCTGCTCCGGCGGAAGCTGGTCGCTCACCGGCACGCACTGCTTCGCGTGAACGAGCGTGTATTCACAGAACGTGCCGATCCCCAGCACCGCGTTCAGGACCGCGCCATCCGACTCGGCGGTCATCTTCTGCGCCGCATTGAGGGAGGCGGAACACAGGTTCGGCTTCCCGGCCAGGCAGAACCGGCACTCGCCGCATGGCGCGCGCCATGCGAGGATCACGAAGTCACCTTCCGCGACGTTCGTCACGCCCTCGCCGACACTCTCGACGATGCCCGCGCCCTCGTGTCCCAGCAGGAACGGGAATCCGTCCGTGCCGAAGACGCCGTTCATGCAGGAGAGATCGGTGTGGCAGACGCCGCTGGCGAGGATCTTCACGCGCGCCTCACCGGGACCCGGCGCGGGGACGACGATGTTCTCGAGCGCCGCGGGCGCGGCCACGGTCCGGGCTACGGCGGCGCGCGCAACAATTGATCCGCTGGACGATGTCATATGGGCTCCCTTTATTCCATAATTCCTTTGCATCTGGCCTTCTGATTCGACGGAGAATCAGCCAGGTGCGTTGTCGCGTGTCATCGACCAGTATACGGTCCGCCATCGTCCGACCATTCGCCCCCAGACCGAAGGGCAATCCGTGCCGGAGCAGCCGCCTGTCCAGCCGCCAACGTCCCGTGCAACGACCCTGGCCCTTCCGGTCGGGGGCGACGTTCGTTCTCCATCCCTTGCCGAACGTCTTGCCCGGGTCTCGCCGCTGAACCTGGCGGTGATGCAGTGGATCTCCTGCAGCATCATCGTCGCCATCCTCCTCTTTCCACCGCTGCTCGCCTCGCTGATGGCGATTCCCGGCTTTCCTCAGAGCGGCGGCGCCATCATCCGCATCCGGATGTGGCAACGCAGCTTCGGCTTCGATCCCTATGGAGCCGAGCCGCTCCTCCCACCCCAGACCGCGTTCCTCCTGCTCCTGCTCGTCTTTGCCGTGATCGCCGCCTTCGCGGCGCAGGCGATCGCCTTCTGGCGGGCGTGGAGTGGCGGCGACCGCCAACCAGCCTGGCAATGGTGGCTCGGACCGATCGGCAGCCATCTCATCATGCTGTTCATGGCCCCGATGAGCGCGGATGTCTTCTTCTATGCGATGACCGGGGACATGGCCGCGAACGGGCACAATCCCTACCTCCACACCCTCCGCGAGTTCCCGGAGAATCCCTTCTTTCGCTACAACCACTGGTTCGACATGACCTCGGTCTACGGCCCGCTGTGGACGACCGTCAGCCGGGGAATCGTGTCGATCACCGGGGCGGACCCGTTTCACGCGGTCCTCGCCTACAAGCTCATGCTCGGCCTCTCGGCGCTCGCCCTGGCGGGGATCGTCTGGTTCATCGCCCTGCGCCTGACCGAGTCCCGCCGGCTGGCGACATGCGCCTTCGTCCTCGTGGCGTGGCAGCCGAACATGATCCTGGAGACTTCCGGCCAGGCCCACAACGACTCGTTCATGCTCCTGCTGCTGGTGGCCGGGATCGGTGTCCTGATGGTGTGGGGCGCGCGCTTCCTGCGTCCCGCGCTCGCGATCGCCGCCCTCTCGATCGGCGTCAAGTACGTCACGATCCCCGCTGTCGGCCTGGTCGCCCTCGTGCGGATCGCCACCATCCGGCATGGCGATCGCACCGGGTGGAGGCTGGCGCGAGCGTGGGCGCTGGATGCCCTCGTGCTCGCGGCGATCGCGGCCATCTTCATCGCCTCCTACTGGACCGGCCCGGAGTTCTTCCGGGAAATGGTGCGCGAACCCGGTCGACTCTTCAGCAACCCGGTCTTCCAGCCGCGCCTCCGCAGTTTCATGCGGGAGATCGGCCTCGGCTCGACCCTGCGCATGTTGCAGCACGGCCTGCCCGTCATCATGCAGTCCCTCGTGATCCTCTTCCTGCTCCGGGAGGCCGGCCGGAACGCGCTGACCATGCTCGACCTCGGGCGCATCGCCTCCGACCCCACGAACCTGGCCCGGAACCGGCAGACCGGGGCACTGCCAACGGACATCACGGTCGCGCTGCTGCAATCGTGGATGGCGGTGAGCATCGCGCTCTCGATGTGCACGCCGAACGCACACTCCTGGTACCTGACCTGGCCGATCGTGCCGATCGCCCTCTACGTTGTCGTCCAGCGGCGGCGTGGCGCGGACGGATTCGGGTCCAGCACGATGCCGCACTGGTTCTGGGCCTACCTGGCGATTACCGCGCTGATGACGATCGCCTCCTTCCAGGTTTCCTGACAGGGACGCCTCGCACACTGAACCGTGGACCCCGCCTTGGCGATGGGCGAATGTCCCCGGAACGGCTACACTGAACAGCTGTGAAAGTGCAGGGACTGGCGGAGGAATCCGCTCCATTCACCGCCTCCAGTAGCACTGTCGCCCGACCAGCGTCGCCCTCTCCCGAGGTCGCCGAACGGCCGGGTCCCTTTGTGGCGCCCGCCACATCGACACGTGGCCGCTGGGCGAGCATCCGCGCGGTCCTGGAACGGGCGACTCCCCTGCAGATGGCCGGCATCCAGTGGTTCGCCGCGCTGCTGATGGTCGTCGTGGTTCTCTGCACGCCAACGACGTCACGCAAGGGCCTGCTCAGCATCACCGAGACCTACGGCTCCCTGGAACGTGTCGCGCTGTGGCAACGCACGTTCGACTGGATTCCGGGAATCATGCGGGACGGGGAGTTCCTGCACCTGCCGCCGGGCCTCATTGTCTACAGCTTCCGGTTCGGGATGATCCTGCTCTTCGGGCTGCAGGCGCTGGCATTCTGGCAGGCGTGGCGTGGCCGCCACGTCTCCTTCGCCCGCTGGCTGATCGG
>JBQCJS010000792.1:0-3943 GCA_051952485.1 Thermomicrobiales bacterium
AGGGCATTCTCGTACCCGGCGCTGAACTGGCCAAGGTCGAGGCCGCCGATGATGCCCGCTTCGAGCAAGGACGCGTTCACCTCGGCGGCGGGCCGGTCGGCGATGACGACGAACTCATTGAAGAACGCGGCATCGTAGGCGAGCCTGAACTTGCCGGTTGCCACCAGCTGGTTCGCCAGGTAGTGGGCGTGCTGATAGCTTGATCGCGCAACCTCGCGGAAACCCTCCGGACCGAGGCTGGACATGTAGACCGTCGCCGCCGTCGCCATCAGGCCCTGGTTCGTGCAGATGTTGCTGGTCGCCTTCTCGCGGCGGATGTGTTGCTCGCGGGTCTGGAGGGTCAGCACGTACCCGCGCTTGCCCTCGGAGTCGACCGTGATCCCGGCGAGGCGACCGGGCATCTGCCGCACGAACTTCTGCCGCGTGGCCAGGAGGCCGACGTACGGCCCACCGTAGCTCTGCGCGACACCGAGTGACTGTCCCTCGGCGGTCACGATGTCCGCGCCAAGCTCGCCCGGCGACTTCAGCAGGGCCAGCGGCACCGGCGCGGTCGTGACCAGTAGCAGCGCCCCAGCGGCGTGGACCTGCTCGCCGATGCCCTCGATATCCTCGATCGCGCCGAAGAAGTTCGGGTACTGGACGATCACCGTGGCCACGTCATCGGCCAGGTGCGGCGCGATGTCCTCGGCGGTAACGAGGAACGCCCCGTCCCTGGGCTGGACCTCGACCACCTCGACGCCGGAACTCTCGACGTAGGTGCGCAGGACCTCCCGATAGGCGGGATGAACCGTGCCGGTCACGACGACCTTGTGCTTCTTCTTGGAGGACGAGACGGCAATCAGCGCCCCCTCGGCCATCGCGGTCGCGCCGTCGTACATGGAGGCATTGGCGACCTCCATGCCGAACAGCTCGGCGACCATCGACTGGAACTCGTAGATGACCTGCAACGTGCCCTGGGCCACTTCCGGCTGATAGGGCGTGTAGGCCGTATAGAACTCGCCGCGCGCGAGGATCTGGCCGACGGTCGCCGGGACGTAGTGCTGGTACGATCCCGCGCCGAGGTAGATGTCCTCGGGGGCGGGGACGACATTGCGATCCGCCAGGGCGCCGAGCCGGGCGGCGGCTTCCATCTCGGTCAGCTTGCGCGGCAGGTCGAGCTTCGGGAAGCGCACCGCTTCCGGGACGGGCGCGAACAGGTCCTCGACGGAATCGGCGCCGATGACCTCGAGCATCTCGGCCCGGTCTTCGGCAGTATGGGGATTGAAGGTCATGCTGGCACTCGTACAGTGAAGAGGAGTGAGGACCGAGACGTGAGAAACGAGGCATGACCGGTGAGCGGCGAGAGAACCACCCGTATGTGGTTCGCCTCTCGCTTCGAGTCGCTTACCTCACTCCTCACTCCTGTCGCCTCACTTCTCGGGCTAGTGGGCTTCGCCGGCGAACTCGTCGTAGGTAGCGGCGTCCATCAGTGCCTCGACCTGCGCCGGATCGGACACCTTGACCTTGACCAGCCACGCACCCTCGTAGGGGGACGAGTTGATGACATCCGGGGCGTCCACCGCATCGCCGTTGCGCTCCACGACCTCGCCGTCGATCGGCGAGTAGATGTCGGATGCGGCCTTCACCGATTCGATCACGCCGAAAGTCTCGCCCGCCGAGATCGCATCGCCCTCCTCCGGCAGTTCGAGGTAGGTGATGTCGCCAAGCTCCTGCTGGGCATGATCGGTGACGCCAATGGTCGCGACGTCGCCGTCGAGCAGCACCCACTCGTGGGTCTTGGTGTACTTCAGGTTCTGGGGAGAGGACATGGAACGGGACTCCTCGTCTGGGTGACTGGCAGCGGTGAACGGATGGATGCCGGCTACTTCCCGGCGCGCTTGTAGAACGGAACCTTGACCTGCACGGCCTCGACCGGCTTGCCACGCACGATGATCCGCAACGGCTTGCCGATTCCGGCGTACTCTGCATCGATCAGGGCGAGGCCGATGTTTTCCTCCAGCGTCGGGGAGAAGGCGCCGCTGGTCACTTCGCCGACCTTCTTGCCATCGACCTGCACCTCATAGTGGGTACGCGGCGCGGGAGCCTTGCCGATCGTCTTGAAACCGACGGCCTTCCGCTTCGGTCCCTCGGCCTTCACGGCTGCCATGAACTCGCGGCCAACGAAGTCGCCCTTGTCGAGCTTCACGGCCCAGCCGAGGCCTGCCTCGTAGGGACTGATGTCGTCGCCGAGCTCCTGCCCGTAGAGCGGCATCCGTGCTTCGAGCCGAAGGGTATCGCGGGCGCCAAGGCCGATCGGGGCGAGCCCCTCATCCGCGCCGGCTTCCGCAATGGCGTCCCAGAGCTCGCCGGTCCGCTCGATGGCCGGGAAGATCTCGAACCCATCCTCGCCAGTGTAGCCGGTGCGGCCGAGCCGCACGGGGATGCCGGCGACCTCCGTCTCGCGAAGCGAGAAGTACGGGACGCTGGCGAGATCGAGGTCGGTCAGTTTCTGGATGATGGCCTCCGACGCCGGCCCCTGGATGGCAATCATGCCCAGGATGTCGGAGAGGTGCGTGACCACGACATCGAGGTCCGGGCGCCGCGCCTTCAGCTCTGCCCAGCGCGCGAGGTCGCGCTCGATGTTGGCGGCGTTGATGACGACGAAGTACCCCTCACGGCCTTCCGGCATCCGGTAGACGAAGATGTCGTCCACGACGCCCCCGTGGTCGTTCGGGAGCATGCCGTAGGCTGCCTCGCCGGGGGCCAGCCTGGACACGTCGTTCGTGGTCGTGTACTGGAGGAACGCCAGGGCGTCCGGGCCAGTGACGTCGACCTGCCCCATGTGCCCAAGGTCGAAGAGCCCCGCCTGCGTGCGCACGCGGCGGTGCTCCGCCAGGATGCCCTCGTACTGGACGGGCATCTCCCACCCCGCGAACGGGATGATCCGGGCACCGGCCGCGTCATGGCGCTCATAGAGTGGCGTTCGTCTCAGCGAGCCGCCGTCCACGTCTCCCACAGAATGATCCTCCCGTCTGGTGTGCTGTTGGAATCGAAGGGTCCCGACGCATGACGACACGCGCAGGGACTCCCTCCGCTTGTGGATGAAGATACCCTGCGCGTGCCGTATGCGCTAGCGGGCGGTCCCGGTACGACAGGTATTCCAGGACCTGCCCCGGCTAGACGTGCTCCAGCGCGAGCTTGTCGACATCGGCGAAGACCGGCACGGGGTAGTTGCCGGTGAGGCAGCCCGTGCAGAATCCGGTCGATCCGCGTCCGATCGCCTCGAACAGTCCCTCCAGGGAGAGATAGCCGATGCTGTCTGCCCCGATGAACTCGCCGATCTCCGGCACCGACATGCGGGCGGCGATCAGCTCGTCCCGCTTGGCGAGGTCCACACCGAGGTAGCACGGCCACATCATGGGTGGCGCATGGACCCGCATGTGGACTTCCTTCGCGCCGGCCTGGCGTATCAGGTTCACGATCGGGCGGCTCGTGGTGCCCCGCACGATCGTGTCGTCCACGAGGACCACACGCTTGCCCTCGACGATCTCCGGGAGGACGTTGAACTTCAGCGAGACGCCGATCTCGCGCAGGCGCTGGTCGGGCTGGATGAAGGTACGACCGATGTACCGGTTCTTGATCAGGGCCTCGGCGTAGGGAATGCCCGCCTCCCGCGCGTAGCCGATGGCGGCGGGGGTGGCGGAGTCCGGCATCGAGATCACCACATCGGCGTCGGCCGGGGCCTCCTTGGCGAGCTGAGCGCCCATGCGCTGGCGGCTGAGATAGAGGCGGCGGCCCTTGATCTCGCTGTCCGGCCGCGCGAAGTAGATCATCTCGAAGAGGCAGAGCGCGTGGCTCTGGACCGGGCCGATACCGTGGGAGACCATGCCATCGGCCCCGAATTCGACGATCTCCCCCGGCTCCACCTCGCGCTCGAAGGTCGCGCCGATCGTCATCAGCGCGC
>JBQCJS010000793.1:0-6762 GCA_051952485.1 Thermomicrobiales bacterium
AGGAAAATGCTTCCCTGCTCATCGACAGAAGGAGGATGCCAGAGTCCACCGCCGGAGTTCACGCGCGGATTGCCCCAGAGATTGTCTGTCGTGGTTTCCCAGTACCAGAGCACGTCCCCGCTCTCCGCATCCAAAGCGAAGAAGATTCCTCGCTGGCCCGGGAGGTAGAACCCTTCCTGGCTGCCGGGAATCGTACTGATATACACCACTCCGTCATAGACGAGCGGCGCCATGCAAATGCCCTCGTCGAGTGGACCAATCAGTTTATCCGTCTGCCAGATGTCGTCCCCGGTCGCTGCGTCAATGGCGTGGACCGTTCCAAGCCCCTCCGAGAAGTACACGCGACCATAGGCAACGGCAACCCCGTTTGGACCGCCCGAAGGCGGCATCGAATCGTAGGTCTTGGTCCATAGCACTTGTCCGGAGGACCGATCGAGCGCGTGGACATTGCTCATGCCATCCTGCTGGTACAGGATATCGCCTGCGATGATTGGGGGTCCTACGAACGCACCGTAACCGCCCGAAGTCTGCATGGCAGCAGTCCAGCCAATCCCCATGGTACTGATCGTTTCCGTGGAGATAGTCGATTCGGTGACGAAACGCGTAGCCTGAAGATTTCCGCCTTCGACCGGCCAGTTCGCGGGATCGGAGAACTCAGGCGGTACGCCCGTGAAACCGCTGGCGGGAGATGCCGCTGGCGTGGCGGCTGTCTGCCCTAATGCACCCGGAATTCTGGCTTCCATGACTCCGAGCGCAAGGGCCACGGTGGCGGAAGACGTCGCGAGTCGTCGTCGGGTAATTCGTCGCTCCATGCAAGGGTCCCTTTGTTTGACGGTGGCGAGAAGGATGCGTTCGATCACGGAGGTAGCTCGCGGACCTCCTTCCGGTTTCCGAGATTCTTGGCCGATGTGCCACCCTATGTTCGATGGTTTCCCCTGTCAACCCTGCGTATGTGCCATGTTTGACCGTCGATGCTACCGCACGACTCTGGATGGACCAGTCGTCCACACGCGAAACTCGCCGGGGAGACCCTCAACTCCTGAGGCTCCCCGGCGAGACGACTTCGATGCAATGGGCTCTGAGAGGACAGATCTCTAGATCGGGCAGGCACCGGTCGCGCACTGGAGCGTGGCGAGGTCGATGTCCTCCACGAGCTCCGAATCGTCCGCGCGAATCCCGGCGAGGATCGCCGCGAACGCCTCGGCGGAAACCTCCTCCTCCGGCAGGTACTCATACCCCAGCTCGGCATCCGGGCGGCTCGGGAGCACGGAGCAGCAGCGCACCTTCGGCTGCTCCGTCCGCACGATCGTCCGGAACTCCTCCAGGTCGACCTGATCGGTGTAGACCTTCAGCGTGTAGCTGACCTGGTTGCCCTGTTCCTCGCCGATCCAGTGCCGCTCCAGCAGCCGCAGCCACTGATACTGCTGCTCCGGCGTCGCCTCCGGGGCCGTCACCAGCGCATCGCCAATGCCGAGCCGCTGCACGAGCGGGATCGTCGGGAAGCCGACCGCCGTCATGCCGGGGAAGGTGCGCAGCTCCTTCATTGGGTAGCCGCGGTCCCCGTACTCGGCCAGGAGCGGATCGCTGCCCAGCGCCCAGGCGCCCGTCTCCGGGTCGCGCGTGCCCTTGAACTGCACCCAGCGCAGGTACTGGCGGCGGGCCGGGAGATGGGCGCCCTCGGTGACACCGAAGAGCTTGCTCGTCGTCCCGGCTGGCTTGACAGTGGTGACCGTCTTCGGGCGAGCCATGCCGAGTTCATCGGCGTAGTGATTCGCCTCCCACTTCGCGCGGTGCGAGAGGCGGGAGAGCATCTCCCAGAAGGGCGCGGAGGCCTCCTCGTCCAGCAGGTCCTCGAACCCGAAGCCGAAGCGC
This sequence comes from Thermomicrobiales bacterium, assembly GCA_051952485.1. Classification (GTDB taxonomy): domain Bacteria; phylum Chloroflexota; class Chloroflexia; order Thermomicrobiales; family UBA6265; genus JASGDN01. Next base: position 1,873 of record JBQCJS010000793.1, read on the forward strand.
TGCCACGCCCACTCGTGGAGACCGGTCGGGCCGATCCCGATCCGGTTCGTCCGCGCGACCTCCTCGCCATAGAGGGCATTCATGCGGTTGGCGCGGATCAGGAAACGCACGCCAAGCCGGACGCTCTCGATCACCCGGCGGTCCCACTCGCGGGCGACCCCCTCCGGAGCGTGGCCGGGCGCGAAGGAATCGAACGGCGCCGGGCAGGCCAGCAGCGGCGCGAAATCGGCGATCACGCAGTAGCCGCCGGTGACGTGGAGCACGATCTCACCGCAGGGGTTGGTGGTCACCGGGAACTCGGCGGCGCGGGCGCGGCGCGAGAGTTCGGCGAGCAACCCGGCGGCGCGATCGACCTGGTACCGGTCGCTGCGAAAATCGCGGCCATCGTGGTGGACCGGCTTGTGCCGGGCGGAGCCGTCGCGATGGTCGTTCAGGAGGTCGCCATTGATGAAGCCCGGTTCGCCGTTGATGTAGGCGCAGCGCGTGACCTCCTCGAAGACCTGCTTCGCGTGCAGCGTCCAGACGTTGCGCTCGTCCGCATCGCCGTTCACCCGCCGCCAGAAGTCGGCGTCGACCATCACGGAGTGATTGGCCGTCCAGAGGCCACCTTCCGACTTCGCGCGGATGAAGCGCAGGATGCCGGGATCGCGCCAGTTCTTGGTCGCCATCCGCGCGGCCCGCCGGGCGCCGCCGACCTGCACTTCCACGGAGAGGTAGTGATCGACCAGCAGGGCCTGCTCCCACGGCTGGAGAACATCGCCCTGCGGATCGCGGGTGCGCGCCGGCTCGATGACGTGGCGGCGGATGTTCAGCAGGCCGCGCAGCAGCGAGACAGGCCCAGAGGCGGGCCGTCCCTGCATGCCCATGATGGGGCTGCCCGCCCGCCGGATCGCCGAGAGGTCGAACACGAGGTCCGTGTCGGATTCCCCGAGGAAGGCCATCGCCTCCAGTTGCTCCAGCGCCTTCGCCCAGCCCTCACGGCTGTCCTCGATCCGGACGATCTCCGCTCCGGCGGGCGCATCGTCCAGGGAGGGCAGGAGTTCGGTCGCGAGGAAGGCGCGGACGCTCGCCTCGTCCCCGGCGGAGAGCGTCTCCGGCGAGGTGCCCCACGGCAGCAGGGAGAGATCGGTGCCGAAGCGGACGAGATCGGCGCGGGAATGCGGATAGTCGGGATGATCCAGCGAGAGATGGAGATGCAGGCGCGGCGCCTGCCCCCAATCGACGGCGATCAGGGCGTCGTCGTAGGAGCGGCCGACACCGGAACCGTTCAGCAGCAGGTAGAACTTCGCGAACGAGGCGATCGCGGTCGCGCAATTCGTGAAGACCTCCATGTTGCGGCCGGCCTGGAACATGTCGCCGTGCTGAAGGTGCCGTCCGGAGGTGAGGAGTGCGCCCGTCGCGATCGCGTTGCGGAGGCCGATGTGTTCGGTACGCTGCCAGGCGTGGTTCGGGATGAGGGACATGTTGCCCGCCGTCACCCGGTCCGCCACCTTGCCGAAATCTTCCTCGTCCTCCGGCCGGAAGACCGTGCGCCGCCCGACCGCGAGGCCCATCCCCTCGTCCAGCGGACGCGCCGCGACGAGCGCCGGTCCGAAGGCCTCGCCGGGCACTGGTTCGGGCAGGAGGGAGAGGGTGGGACTGGTCTCATGTTCGGAGATGCGTGCGTACATGCGAACTCCATCGATCCTTCATTCGGGGCGAACACCACACAATATCTAGTGGCATCACCACTCCATTATCCCACATATCCGCCGTTCGTGAACCCTTTGTGAACGAACACGCAAACCTGTGACCGCCGCGTCACCGCCTCGATGCCGGCGTACGTACAGCTCGCCTGGCTCCGGGTCAGCAATCCCCTCCGGTCCGGCCATCACGCCCTTGTGACCTCCCCGCCCGCGACGCGACCCGTGCCGAACTGGCACACTTCACGTCCGGACACGCAGCACCGAACCCCGCTCAAGACGGGGCTTGCTCGTCATCATGACCCCATTGCCATCTGGCGCATTCCAGGGAGCCATCCATGCCCGATCCGCACGACGACCCACGCGACCACCGACCGGCAGGCCCGATCGTGGGCGGCCTGCATCACCTCGAACTCTGGGTTCCCAACTTCGGGCGGGCGATCGTCTCGTGGGAATGGCTGCTGGCGGCGTTGGGATACACGCGCTTCCAGGAGTTCCGGAACGGGGTCAGCTGGCGGCATGAGGAGACGGGCGTCTACATCGTGCTCGAGCAGTCACCGGACATGCTCGCCGTTCCGCACGACCGCCACCGTCCGGGCCTGAACCACCTCGCCTTCCTCGCTGGCGACCGTGCAACCGTCGAGCGCCTGGTCACGGCAGGGGAGGCGCATGGCTGGACGGTGCGCGAACGCATCGTCCCCGCGCCGGGAGAGCCAGGCTACGAAGCGATCTACCTCACCGATCGCGACGGCTTCGAAGTCGAACTGGTGGTGGCCCGTCCAGGCTTACGGCTGGGTGGGGAGGGCTGAGGGATCGCCTCGCTTCACGTGGTATGTGCAGGGAAGGCGACGGGGCAGTGGTCCGCCGACCCCGCCCTCCATAGTGGTTCGACCGATTCCTGCATGCCACCCGAGTCGTTTGTGGGGTGGTTGGCCCGTCGCGCTGCAAACGTCATGTCGGCCCGCCAAGCCAGCGTGGGACACCCTGGGTGAGTGGGTGAGACAGTCCGCTCAGGATGACTGCATTGAGGGTTGTTCAACGGGCATCGCCTATGCCTCAGAAGGCGAGAGGGTCCACGGAGCGCGCGGGCCGAACGGGGGTGGGCGCGAGCCTTGCGATGAGATTGTCAACGCATCGTGAACGCGACCCGTCGCTTCATCCCCAAGGAGTCCCTGTGCCCGACCGCCCGGCCCCGTCCGATCCCGATCCCCGACCCGAGCCGCCCGGCCAGTCACACCATCCAGCGCAGCCCGAACCGGAACCGGACGGCGATTTCGGGGACTTCCTGCAGGAACTCCGCATCCTCCTGCCGGGCGCGCAGACCCTGACCGCCTTCCTCATCATCCTGCCGTTCAACAGCGGCTTCGGGCAGATCCAGCAGGGCGAGAAGTGGGTCTACGTCGCGACCTTCCTCTGCTCGGTCTGCGCGCTGATCCTCTTCTCTGCCCCCGCCGCCCAGCACCGCCTGCAACGCCCCCTGCCCGACCGCGAGGAGTTCAAGAACGACGCCACCCGGCTGATCGTCATCGGGCTGGTCCCGCTCTCGCTGGCGCTGATCCTCGCATCGCACCTCGTGATCGCGCAGGCGCTGGCGGATCGATGGGTAGCGTGGGCCGTCGCGGGGATCGTCGCGATCCTGATCGCCGCCCTGTGGTGGCTGGTGCCGATCCGGGCGAAACGAGCTCGCACCGCCCGTCAGTGAGCGGAGCGGATCATCATCTCCAGGATCATGGTGTGGGCGGCATGGGCCTTGTCGGCACCCCGGAACTCGAATTCGAACTCCTCGGTACCAGCCTTGATCGCGATGCGGCTCGTCCCAAAGAATCCCCGTCCGGTGAGGAGGCCGCTCTCGTCCTCGGCGGCAATCGCCTGGATACGGCTGTAGGGGATGGAAACGATCGCCTTCATCTTGCGCATGAAGGCCTTGTCATATATCACAATCCGGTAGGAGGTCACTCCGAGAAACCCGGTGCCACCGCCCTTCATGTCGAACGCCCCGTACACCTGCTCGCCAGGGATGCAGGCCGACTGCAGTTTCTCGAGTTGCTCCTTCTTGTCGTAGACAGGAACCTGGTTCGCCATCACAACGCTCTCCATTGGTTTGTCGGTGCAGGTCTGGTCCCGTCCTCATCGTGCCATACGCCCAATCCCCTGCCAACGCACCCCGCTCCCGGCCCGCGCGGACCGGAGCCCCATCTGGCACACTGAGTCCCGTTGCGAGTCGCCCCCAACCCAAGGACCTTCCCCATGCCATCCGCCACCACAACCACCACCACGATCCTGATTCCCGCCAGCGACGCGTACGTCGGCCACGCCTCGAAGAACGCCGCGTCCCCCGCCGACGTCCTGAAGACGCTGCCGAACGTGCGCATCCTCGCCTACACACGGGGCGAACCGCTCCCCGATGGCGCGGCGGACGCGAGCATCCTCGTCTCCGGCGGCGCCAACGTCGCCCAGGACCTGCCGGGGTTCCCGGCGAGCCTGCCCAACCTGAAGCTGATCCAGACCCTCAGTGCGGGGGTCAACAACTGGCTGGGCAAGGTGCCGGAGGGCGTCATCCTCTCGAATGCGCGGGGCGCCCACGGCGGCGCCACCGCCGAATGGGCACTGACGGCGCTCCTGGCGATCTTCCGCGACATCCCCCGCTACGTCCGGCAGCAGGAGACGCGCACCTGGGATCGCGTCCGCAGCGACGGCCTGCAGGAGAAGCGGGTGCTGATCGTCGGCGCGGGCGACCTCGCGACCCAGCTCCAGCGCCGCCTGATCGCCTGCGACGCCACCGTCACGCTGGTCGGCCGCCATGCGCGGGAGGGCGTGCGCACCATGGAGGACCTGCCGGACCTCCTGCCGAACCACGACGCCGTCGTGATCATGGTCCCCCAGACGGCCGCGACGACCGGGCTGGTGGATGCCGGCTTTCTCGCCCGGATGCCGGACGGGGCCGTGCTGGTCAATGCGGCGCGGGGCCCGATCGTGAAAACGGACGCCCTCCTTGCCGAGTTGACGAGCGGTCGCCTCAGGGCCGGCCTGGATGTCACGGACCCCGAGCCCCTTCCGGAGGATCACCCGCTGTGGGCCGCACCGAACCTGCTGCTCACCCCGCATGTCGGCGGCGCGGTCGAACGTGGCGACGAACGCGCCTGGGCCACCGCACGCGAGCAGATCGCCCAGTTCCTCGAGACCGGCCGCCCGGCCAACGCCTTCGACC
>JBQCJS010000794.1:0-2505 GCA_051952485.1 Thermomicrobiales bacterium
CCTGCGGTGGTGGCAGACAGCCACGTGGCACGGGCGATGGTCGATGGATTCGGCTGGATCTTGCTGGGGATCGCCGCCTTCATCGTGGTGGCGACCGCGTTCGGCTTCCTGATCCGGGAGAACGAGCCCGAGGACTCGCTGGCGCCCTATGTGCCGGCCCGCGGCACGCCGACCGCCGCGCCGCGTACCGCGCCCGAACGGGTGTCCGCCTCCGGGCGGGCTCCTGTCAGCCCGGTGCCTGACAAGCTCGAACCCGCCCGGTCCGAGCCTCAGGTCGCGCAGGAGACGGCAACGTTTCGGGTCCGTGAGGTGCGTCATTGGGAGGAACCGGTCGAGCCGAATCCCCGCACGGCCTTCGGGGCAGAGTGGTCCCAGACATGGCCCGTGGCGAGTCCTGGCTCGGACGTGAAGACTCCCTGGGAGAACGAGGAGGAGCGCCGCCGCCTTCGCCAGGCTCCATCGACGTCCTCACAGGCGTCGCCTGCGGGCCCTCCACCGGCGCAGCAGCCCCTTCCACGCAGTGATGCCGACGCGCTGAGGGACTGGCTGGCGGAGGAGCGGAAGAATGATCCGGATTCCCGGTCCTGACTATTCCTTGACCGCGATGCCGTTGTCGCCGAACGTGAAGGTGAGGGGATCGTTCGGGAAGATGCGGAAGTTCCGGGGTGGCTGGGTCGCTGGAACGGCCGACGGGAAGCGATCCGCGTTGATCGCCATTGTCGGGACACGCAACATATCCCAAAGCTCGTCAGTACCTCCGTCCACCCCAATCCCGCATGCCAGGCCTGCTCCTCCATGCGCCGCAATTACGTCGAGTGACGGGGCGATCATGCAACGGTGGTACCCACGTGAGACGGTGACTGTCCAGGTCTGCGTCACCGGTACGTCCTGCTGCCACGCTCCCCTTGGAAACGTCGAGACCTCCAGCAACAGGTGATCCGGAAGCTCTGCCCGCAGCGTGGCGGGCCCCGTCGCGTTGCGGGCAGGCCAGCTCCTGGCGCCGACCGGCGCGTCGAGGACGAACGTCCGGCCGACGTGAAGCCGGGCGATCTCCCGTGTCCCGAGTACGGTGATTCCTCGCTCGCTCCCGAGGAGCAGATCCACTCGTCGCCGGAACACGCCCAGCAGCGAGCGGATGCGATCGCGGCGGCCCTCACCGGCGACGATCAGGGTGCGAAACGACCCGGTGTCGAGCAACGCCGCCAGGTCGTCACCCCGTCCGATGACCTCCAGCGTTGGCGCCCGGCGGCCGAGCAGGAGCCCGAATCCGCCTGCCCAGAGGCTGCCGGTCGCGGTGCCAAGACTTCCCGCGACGATTGCCTCCCGCCGGTTCACGGCACGTCGCTCCCCAGCGCGACCGGAGTGATCGGTTGGTCGAGGAGCGGCGCGACATTGATTGCGACCGTGCGTGGAAGCACCTCGCGTAACCTCGCGGCAATCGATTGCGTCAGGTCTGCATCCCCGGTCAGCGTGTAGACCGTCGGGCCGGCGCCCGAGAGCGCAGCCCAGGAGGCACCCGCCCGACGCATCGCGTCTTCAATCGACGCGATCGGATCGCCCAGTCGTGTCCACGCCGCCCGGAATGGGTTCGCAAGAAGGTCGGGGCCGAAATCCGGTTCATGACCGGCCCGGATCGTGGCGGTCAGTGCCTGGCTGCGCGATCCGTCCGTGAAATCCTCCGTGCGGATCGCGCCATAGAGCGTCGCCGTCTTGCGGGGGAGCGCGATAATGGGGGAGGCGAGCACGATCTGGTATCGGCCAGCGAGCGTCGGCAACGGCTCGATGACGGTGCCGGTTCCGGAGGCGAGCGCGAGCGGCGAGCCGAGGAAGAAGGGCACATCGCTGCCGATCGAGCCCGCCAGCGACGTGATTCGGTCACGCTCCAGTCGGGACTCGGGTTCCGTTAGGGAGTCGAGGGCGAGGAGGGTGGCGGCGGCATCGGCACTGGCGCCGCCGAGACCTCCTGCGATTGGGATATGTTTCGTGACCTCAATGCGGGAAGCTCCAGGATTGCATACTGCCGCGCGATAGGTGTCTCGTGCGGTCTGGATCAGGTTCGGCTCCTCGCCGAGATCGATGCCCTGGATCGCGTCTGGCAAGGACGGATCCTGCGTCACGACCAGTCGATCGTGGAGGCCGATCATGCCCATCACCGTCCGGATCTCATGGTAGCCGTCCGGCCGCCTGCCCAGCAGTTCCAGCCCCAGGTTGATCTTCGCTGGCGCGTCGATCCAGACGGCGCGGACGGCTCTCGATGCGCTCACGATGCGATCCCGGATGCGAGCAGGACCCAGTCATCCACCGTCAATGCCTGGGGCCGCATTCCCGGATCGATCCCGAGCGCCGCGATTTCCGCGTCGACATCGGCCCGAGCCCGGCCCAGGCCCTGGGCCAGCCCGTTCGCGATCGTCTTGCGCTTGCGCTGGAAGGCCATCGTGGCGAGGTCGAACATTCGCGCGCGGGTGTCGCCATCCAGCGGCAGGGTCTCCCGCGTCCGCATCGAGA
>JBQCJS010000795.1:0-4045 GCA_051952485.1 Thermomicrobiales bacterium
GGGTCGCCAGGGTATCGGCGTACTTCCGGTGGGTCGCCCGCGACTCATCGAGGCGGCGGCCGGCGTCGATCGCGTCGCTGAGGATGTGCTCGCGCAGGCGGGCGGTGGGCAGGTCGATCGATGACGCAACACCCAGCACGCGGGCAATGGCGGTATCCGGGTGGTGGTCATCATCCGGCGACCAGAGCCAGCCGGGGACCTGCTCGGTCAGGACCACATTCCGCACGGTCGCGGCGATGGTGCCGATCGTGTCGGTCCGGCGTGCGGTGAGCGAGGCGACCTGGTCCGCGAGTTCGCGTTTGCGGTGGAACCGCTCGCGGGCGGCTTCGAGCCTGGCCACCTGCTCGGTCAGGTCCGGGAGCGTCGCCGCGACGGGAAGGAGCGATGCGCGCTCCTGCTCCCGCGCGAGGATGCGGACCAGCTCCTGGCCGACGACGGTGCGGCGATCGTGGGCGGCGGTTCGCTCGCTCTGCTGCTGGGCGCGAAGCTGGCGCACGGAGGTGTCCCGGTCGCGCAGGGTTTCGATCGCCTGGACCGACGCCTCGCGTTGGGCCACCAGGGCATTCGCCGACTCGATCCGCGTGTTCGCGGCGGCGAGGCTCGCGAGGCGGACCGTCAGCGACTCCCGGGCGGCGGCGATCTCGGCCGGGAAGTCGTGCCCCGCGGCCTGCTGCTCGTGAAGGCGCTTGTAGGTGCTGGCATCGGCGAGCAGCCGCTTGCGGTCCTCGGCGATGGACTGCTGCGCCTGACGGATCGTCTCCAGCCCGAGCAGGCGGCTGACCTCCCGTCGCCGCTCGGAATCTCCCATACCGCCGAAGAACGAAAGCTCCTTCTGGCGCGTGAAGAAGGTTGCGACGAAGGCCTGGTGCGAGAGGCCGATCAGCTTCGTGGCTACGTAATCACTGACCGGCTTGGTGCCGGAGACGACCAGGGATTCGTCACCGGATTCCGTAACCTCGTAGATCGCCGCGACGGTGGAGGCCTTCTTCAGCTCGCGTTCGACGATCACGTTGCGGCCAGTGACCGCGTCCTCCATCAGGACGGTGACCTTCGTGAAACCGCTGCGGCCGCGCGGACGAATGTCCTTGGCCCTGATCGCCGCCGGGTTGTAGAGGCACCACTCGATCGCCTCGAAGAGGGTGGTCTTGCCGACGCCATTGTTGCCGACCACGCCGACCGTCGCCGCGTTCGGGATGGCGATCTCGTGATGCCCGACGTACTGCTTGTAGTTCTCGATCTCGACGCGGGTGAGGATCATGCGGTACCCGCCTCCTCCGGTTCGGGGGTCTCCTGGGCGAGGATGGCATCCACCAGCGCCTGGTCGCCGCGTTCGAGGAAGCGCCCGGCGAAGGCGGCATCGTAGTGGACGCCGGTCCGGTCCGTGACGAAGGTCCGGAAGAGGGACCGGATATCGGGGACACCATCGACCTCGACGCTCGGGCCGCTCGCCTCCGGGGTGAAGAGGGTCCGTTCCTGCGCGACCGTGAGCGACCAGCAGAAGGGCTCCGATTCGCGTTTGAGGATCGATTCCACCTCGCGCCGGACGGGGCGCTCCGTCTCGCGCAACTCGACCCGCACCATCGCGTCGGGCGTCGAGTCATCACGCAGCAGTTCGAGGATCCGGTCGGCGATGTCGCGGGCGCGCAGGCCCGCGCCGTAGACGGGTTTCAGCGAGATCATGGGGCGGGCGGGCAGGTCGATGTGTTCGACCAGCACGTCCTCGCCGGGGTCTCCCATCGTCACCAGGGTGTAGCCGGGCGTCACGTCCCAGTCGCCAAAGCCGAACCGCTCGGTCGATCCGGCGTACCAGGCCTTCGGCGCGGGCTGCATGGGGACGTGGTAGTGGCCGAGCGCGATGTAGTCGAAGCGGGAGTCGAGGAGGACGGTGTTCAGTTCCTGCTCGCCCGCCTCGGTGTGCTGGCCCGGTTTCAGGATGCCGGGCACCATGCCGTGACAGACGAGGATGTTGCGCCGCCCGGGCATCACCTGTGGCGCCACGGGATCGGGGTTCGTCAGCGCCCCGTGGGGGATCGCCTGGATGTGCAGGTTCATCCCGGCGAAGGGCTCTTCCGTGATGTGGACATCCTCGTAGTCGGCGGCGAAGCGGATCTCCGGCAGGGCGAGGTCCAGCACGGAGTAGGCGGAGCCGCCGGTGCGCAGGCGTGGCGTGTCGTGGTTGCCCGCGATGACCACGGTCGGGATGCCGGCCTGTTCGATCCGGCGCATCTGGCGGATGAAGAGGCGGAGCGAATGCCAGGTCGGGCGCGTGTGATGGAAGACATCGCCGCTGTGGATCACGAGATCGACATCGCGGTGCAGGATGTCCGTCACGGTGCGTTCGAAGGCGGTATCGACGTCGATCGTGCGTTGGTTGCGCCCGGTGTCGGGATCGACCTTGTTCAGGCCGCGATAGCCGAGGTGGGTGTCCGAGAAGTGGGCGATGCGGATGGGCGGGAGGGCGGGACGCTCGGTCATGACCGGCCCCAGAGGGCGCGGGCGTTGTCGAGCTGGCCCTGCGCGAATCGCCACGGATTGCTGCCGCGCCGGGCCGCGCCACCGGCATAGAGCTGGTTCAGGTTGCGGATCACGTTGTCGATCGCCTCCGGATCGAGTCCCTCGGCATAGGTCAGCACCTCGGCCTTGGGCGGACAGGTCGTGGTCATCAGCTTCTGGAGCGTCCGGAAGAGCGCGTCCGCCGGGTGGGCCACCCGCTTCTCGTTGCCGAAGATGCGCTGGCCCCAGATGCCGGGCAGGGTCGGCGGCATCGGGAAGGTGCCGAAGAGCGGCGAGCGGAAGTGGGCGTGGCGGACGAGCATCCGGCCCTTCTGGAGGCCCAGCAGTTCCTGCTTCGCCGTCTCCGAGATGGAGCGGTAGGCGGCATTGATGATCTCCTCGTCACCGACGCGCCCGTAGAACGACGTGCCGCAGTTGCCGAGGATCTCCCCGTCCACCTTGGAGCGGAACTGCTGGGCGCCCAGGAGGACCACGTTCAGGTGGCGGCCGCGCGCGGCGATGTCCACCAGCGTGTCGCGGAGGCCGCCCTCGCCGCCGCTGGGCGCGTACTTGTTCAGCTCGTCCACGAAGACGATCAGCTTGTCGACCCCCATGCCACTCTTCTCGGCCATGTTCCAGATGCGGTTGATCGTGCTGCTGACGATCAGTTCCTGGGCGGTGGTGTTGCAGGCGCTGATGTCGACCACGCGCAGCTCGCTGGGGCTGAACTCGGCATCGACCTGGCGGGCCTTGCCGTAGTCCACCGCGCCATCGGCGAGCAGGCCGCCGAGCTTGTCCTTCAGGCCCCGGAAGCGGTTCTGCGCCTTGCGGATGGTCGCCTTGTGGTGCCCGCGCCAGGTGTCGTCGCCGGTGGCCTCGAAGTGATTCTCGATCTCCCCGAAGAGTGCCTTCAGGCCTTCGAGCGAATCGATGTCCATCTCCCGCAGTTCGTAGATGAAGCCCATCATCTTGTCGTCGAGGTCGTTGAAGTCGAAGACCTTGTGCGGGTACCAGAGCACCCGTTCCAGCGACCAGAGGATCGGGAAGACCGCGTCCGTCTCGCCCGGCATCGTGCGGGCGGTGTTCAGCGACGCGTAGTCGTTGAACCCCTCCAGGCGGACGAAGCCGTTCACCGGCTTCGGATCGGCCCCGAATCGGAGCGGCGCGAAGATCCGGAGGTTCGTGAACGCCTCCGGTTCCAGCCCGAGCGCGGCGTAGGCGTCCAGGTGGTCCTTCGAGAGGCCCCTGAAGCCGGCGGCCTCGTAGGCAGCGCGATGCTCGTCATCGACCGGGACCGCCGGCTTGTCGAGCCAGAGAAGGTCCGGCCCCTTCACGTTGAACATCAGCGCCGCGACCGACTTCCCCTCCTTGCGCAGGGTCTGGAAGATCGAGGAGATCAGGAAGAGGGCGTGGCTCGTCTTGGTGGCGAGGCCGGATTGCCCGGTCCAGTTCGCGTGGCCCGCCTCCGGGCCGAGCAGGTAGTTCTCGTCCAGCAGGAGCGGCGTGCGCTGGAAGCGGGGGAAGCCGCGTTCGTCCGGCACCGGGATGCCGA
>JBQCJS010000796.1:0-5886 GCA_051952485.1 Thermomicrobiales bacterium
GGCATCGTCACCCCGGTCGCGGCCTTCGGCGAGGAAGGCGAGACCATCCTCGGCACCGATCGCCTGCATACCCAGTACGTCGCGTCGGCCTCCTGATCGGCACCGGCGTCACCGGGGTCGAAGCGGACCCCACCAGGAAGGACCGCGTTCATGCTCGATGAAGTCAAGGGCTTCGGTGTCACACTGAAGCGCATGGTCGCCCCCAAGGTGACCACGGAGTATCCCGAAGAGAAGCGCCCGATGGAGCCGCGCTTCCGCGGCCTCCCATCCCTCCGCGCCGATCCGGACACGGGCGAGGCGCTCTGCGTCGCCTGCGGCCTCTGCGCCCGCATCTGCCCCACCTCCTGCCTGGAGATGCACGTCGTCCCGTCCGAGGAAGGCGACCGCGAGCTGGGCGAGTTTATCCTGAAGGCCGGTCGCTGCATGTTCTGCGGTCTCTGCTCGCAGGTCTGCCCGGTCGATGCGATCACGATGAGCCAGGAGTACGAGCTCTCCGTGCTCGAGCGCGAGGGGCTCGTCTACACCAAGACGGAACTCGCCTCCATCGGCGCCCAGGCGCCGATCTGGTGGGAATCCGGCGTCGGCCCGGACAACCAGCAGACGAACGCTCCCACTCGCTACGACCGCTTCCGCGAGGTCACCGGCGAGGTCGACTACTAGCCGCTCCCACAGGTCCTGAGCGAGACCCTTCCCGGTTTCGGGAAGGGTCTCGCTGTGTCTCCCTGCCTCATCGTGCTCCTCCCCCTCCCGCTTTCGTACGGTGTTTGCGATCATGTCCCGGACATCGTCACGCGACCCTGCTCCCGAAAGGACCAGCCATGTCGACCTCGACAGCCCCATCGCCCGCTACCATCGAATCGTCCAGCCGTCGTCCGATCTTCCTCGCCGGGGACTGGATCGAGACGGACCGGGAACTCGCCGTCACCAATCCGTACGACGGCAGCACCATCGCCACCACCTACCTCGCCGGGCCGGACGAGCTCGAACGCGCCATCCAGGCGGCGGTGGATGTCTTCCCGACCTTCTCCCGCACGCCGACCTTCGAACGGGTGGAGATCCTGAAGGCGCTCGCCGCCAGCTTGCGCGAACACCGCGACGAGATGATCCGCACCATCGCGACGGAGGCCGGCAAGGTCGTCGGCGAGGCGACGGTGGAGACGGACCGCGGCATCTTCACGATCGAGACCGCCGCCGAGGAGGCCAAGCGGATCGACGGCGAGGTGATCCCGCTCGACCTGCTGCCCTCCTCGAAGGGGCGATGGGGCGTCGTCCGGCGCTTCCCGATCGGTCCGGTCGCGGGGATCGCCCCCTTCAACTTCCCGCTGAACCTCGCCCTGCACAAGGTCGCCCCGGCCATCGCCTCGGGCAACCCGATCGTCCTCAAGCCGCCCTCCCTCGCGCCGCTGACGATGCTGCTCGTCGCGCGGCTCTGCGAGGAGATCGGCCTGCCAAAGGGCGTCCTGAGCGTGCTGCCGATGGACCGCGAGGTCGGCAACGCGATGGTCGCCGACGACCGCTTCAAGCTGCTCTCCTTCACCGGTTCGCCGGATGTCGGCTGGAAGATGAAGAACCAGGCCGGCATGAAGCAGGTCGTGCTCGAACTCGGCGGCAACGCCGGCGCGCTCATAGACGACGATGCCGATGTCGATTTCGCCGTTTCCCGCATCCGCACCGGCGCGTTCTCCTACGCCGGGCAGGTCTGCATCTCGGTCCAGCGAGTCTTCGTCCACGAGGATCGGTATGACGAGGTGAAGCAGAAGCTCGTCGCGGCGGCGGCCAGCCTGAAGATGGGCGATCCGCTCGATCCCGCGACCGAACTGGGTCCGATGATCGACGAGAAGGCAGCCGGACGCGCCGAGGAATGGGTCCGGACGGCAGCCGACAACGGCGCGACGGTCCTGACGGGCGGCAAGGCCAATGGCCGCTTCTTCGAGCCGACCGTGATCGAGAACGCGAACAAGGAGGATTTCGTCTGCTCGCGGGAGGCCTTCGCGCCGCTGGTGACGATCTTCCCGGTGAAGACCTTCTCGGAGGGCATCGAGCAGCTGAACGACTCGGAGTACGGGCTGCAGGCAGGCATCTTCTCGAATCGGCTGGAACAGGCCCTCACCGCCTTCGAGCGCGTCGAGGCCGGCGGCGTCATCATCAACGACGTGCCGACCTACCGCATCGATCACATGCCCTACGGCGGCGTGAAGTCCTCCGGCCTCAGCCGCGAGGGCATCCGCTACGCGATCGAGGACATGACGGAGCCGCGCCTGATGGTGCTGAACCGCCTGGACTCACAGAAACTGCCATAAACGAGAAACGAGGCGAGAGAAGAGAGAAACGAGACGGTGCCAGGATCAGACCACCTGATACGCCGTTCTTCGTTCCGCCTTTCTCTCGCCTCTTTCCTCACTTCTCGACAAGGCTGCGCAGCTCCGCGAGGTTCATGCGGTCGAGGTCGCCGGAGGCGTCCTTCTCGGTCTCCAGGATGCCCGGCAGGCCCGCGAGACGGGGATCGTTCACGAAGTGGCGGAACCCCTCCGGGCCGATCTCGCCCTTGCCGATCGCTTCGTGCCGGTCCTTGTTCGATCCCAGCGGGTTCTTCGAGTCGTTCAGGTGGAGCGCCCGCAGATAGGAGATGCCGATCACGTCGTCGAAGTGGCCCATCGTCTCCGCGTACTGCTCCGGGGTCCGGAAGTCGTAGCCGGCGGCGAAGATGTGGCAGGTATCGAGGCAGACGCCCACCCGCGACTTGTCCTCCACCAGATCGATGATCGCGGCAATCTCCTCGAATGAGCGGCCCAGGGCCGTGCCCTGCCCGGCCGTCGTCTCCAGCAGGGTGATCGTCCTGCTGTCCGGGATCGAGTCGAAGATCTCGTTCAGCGACTGCGCGAATCGCGCGATCCCAGCCTCCACCCCGGCTCCGGTGTGGGCGCCAGGATGCGTGACCAGGTTGGGGATGCCGAGCACGTCCCCGCGCAGCAGTTCGTCCCGGAACGCCGGAATCGACTTCGCCAGGATGTCATCCTTGGGCGACGCCAGGTTGATCAGGTACGAATCGTGGATCACCAGCAACCGGGGGTCGATCCCCATTGCCTCACGTCCCGCATGGAAGGCGTCCACGACACCGGGGTCGAGCGGCTTCGCCTGCCATTGCCGCTCGTTCTTGGAGAAGATCTGGATCGAGGTCGCCCCGACCTCCTCCGCGCGAGCGAACACCTTGTCGACGCCGCCCGATGCCGAGACGTGCGAGCCGAATTCCAGCGACATGATCTTCTCCCCTTCGTGCCGTCCAACCTACCAGTCGTACATCCGTTCCAGATGCCATTCTCTCCCAAGCATGTACGTACAGGCAAGGCTGGGCAAGGTCAGGACGCGATCAAGTCCTCCAGCGCGCGCTGATTGTGGCCGATCACGGCGCGACCGTCCTTGATGACCAGCGGACGCCGCAGCAACGTCGGTTCCTGCAGCATCAGGTCGAGCAGCGCGTCGTCGTCCAGCGCCTCGATCTCATCCGTCCGCGCCAGGTAGACCTTGCTGCGGCGGGAAAGGATCCCAATGGGCGTCAGTCCGGCGCGCGTGAGGATATCCGCCAACTCCTCGCGGGTGAAGCGATCCCGGAAGTAGTCGCGGCTCCGGAAGGCCGCGCCGGATGCCTTCAGTTGCTCGATCGTCTTGCGACATGAGGTGCAGGACGTGTAGATATAGGCCTCGATCATAGGGTTCCTCCGGGGGGCAGCTTAGGACTTTTGGGCTACCCGGATGCGTGCTAGACTTGCCCAGCTTTTGACTGGCGCCGGACCTGTGGGATCACCGTCGGCGCCCCTTTTCGTCCGAACGGGAGCCTCAACACCGTGAGCGTGTCATCCTCCGCTGCCAATCCAGCCGCGATCGATGCGGTCTCCGTGGTCATTCCCGTCTACAACGAGCAGGACCGGATCGGCGATGCGTTGACGGCGGTCTGGACCTACTTCCACGAGCAGGGACTGACCGCCGAGATCATCGTCGCGGACGACGGCAGTTCCGACAACACCACCGTGATCGCCGCCGCCTACGCCAACGATCATCCGGGCATCCAGATCCTGAAACTCGAGCACGGCGGCAAGGCGAAAGCCGTGCTCGCCGGGCTCCATGCCGCCACGCATCCCATCGCCGGCTTCATGGATGTCGACCTCGCGACCCCGCTCGCGACGTGGGAGGCGTGCCGTGATGCCTTCGCGCGCGGCTACGACATCGCGATCGCCTCGCGGGAGGGCCGGGGCGCGGTGCGCGTCGGCGAACCGCACTACCGTCACGTGATGGGCCGCGTCTTCAACGGGCTCGTCCGCCTGTTGCTGCTCCCCGGCATCGACGACACGCAGTGCGGGTTCAAGTTCTTCACCAAGCACGCCTTGGCGACGATCATCCCCCGCTGCCAGCTCTATACCGAGCACGATGTGACGACGAAACCGCGCGTCACGGCCTTCGACGTCGAGTTGCTCTATATCGCGCGGCGGCAGGGACTCCGCACGGCCATCGTGCCGATCACCTGGCATTACGGCGCGCAGAGCAAGGTGAATCCGGTCCGCGACACGATCCGGAACTTCCGCGACGTGCTCGCGGTCCGCATCAACGGCTGGCGCGGCAAGTACACCTGACGACGAAAGAGGCGAGAGAAAGGAGGAAGGAGAAACGACGGCATCGCGTCCTGTTCCCGGAATCCGCCTTTTTCTCCCGCCTCTTTTCTCACCGCCGTGAGAACTGCCGCTCGAGTTCCATCTGCGACATGTGCAGCATCGTCGGCCGGCCATGACCGCACGCTCGCGGCTGGCGGGTCCGCTCCAGCTGGGCGACCAGTTCCCGCATCTCGGGCAGCGAGAGCGCCTGGCCGGCCCGGATCGAGGTGTGGCAGGCCGCGCTGATCGCGACCGAATCCAGCCACGACGTCCCCGCGCCGCCGTCCGCGAGCTCACCCAGGATGTCGTGGATGCGCTCGGCGATGTCCACGCGCTGCACCAGCGCGGGGATCGCCCGGATCACGACCGATTGCTCCCCGAAGCGTTCGACCTCGAAACCGATCGCGTTCAGTTCCTCGGACGAGCGCTCGAACGCGGTCAGTTCCTCCGGGCTCAGCTCAACCACCATCGGATCGAGCATCGGCTGGCGATCGACCGATTTCGCGGCCATCTGGTCCTGGATCTTCTCGTACATGATCCGCTCGTGCGCGGCGTGCTGGTCGATCATGAACAGGCCGTCCGGCCCCTCCGCGATGATGTAGGTCCCGCCGACCTGCCCCAGCACCCGCATCATCGGCACGCCGGAAGGATGAGCCACCGCGGACCCGAGCGTCGCGGGGTCTTCCGGGGGCACCTGGGAGCGATGCACCTCCGGCATCGGGAGCGGATCGCGGGTGCGGGGCATCGTCGCGATGTCCGGGAAGGCGACCTGGTTCAGGGGCGTCGGGCGGCGGAAGCCAGGTCCATCGCTGAAACGCACCTCCGGCAGGATGTCCTGCGTCTGCTGGAGCAGGGCCTGGTGCGTCGCGCGGGAGACGGCGCGGGCCACCGCCCGTTCGTCGGCGAACTTAACCTCGGCCTTCGTCGGGTGGACGTTGACATCGACCTCGCGCGGATCGACGGCGATGCGGACCATCGTCAGCGGGTGCCGCCCGACCATGATCAGGCTGTGGTAGGCCTCCTCCAGCGCGTATTGCAGCGCCCGGTGCTGCACCATCCGCCCGTTGACGAAGAAGAACATCCCCTGGCGATGCGAGCGCGTGACGCGCGGGGAACTCACCCAGCCCGACACCTCGACCCCATCGACCGCCGCCTCATGATCCAGCGGCTCCAGGCGCAACGCCTCGCCGGCCAGCTCCGTCCCGTAGACACCGATTGCCGCAGCGATGTCGTCACCCTGCCC
>JBQCJS010000797.1:0-3278 GCA_051952485.1 Thermomicrobiales bacterium
AGGGTTCGCCCTACGAAGTGGTTCGACCGAATCGCCCGGCAGTCCGGTCGAACCACTTTGTGGGGGCCGCCTTCATGGCGGCCCGACCAAGCAGGAACAGGACAAGTTAGGCGAGTCGGTCCGCTCAACATGACACGGGATGTGAGGCTATGCCGAGGGCTTTTCCCCGCAGCCATCGGGACGTGTGGAACGATGCCCGCCCGCCATGCCGCCGGGGAGCGCCGGATTCCGGCGCTCCTCGGCAACGGACAAGGGCCTACAGGGTCCAGTCCTTCAGCGTGTAGAAGAGGCCATCGTTCGCGCTGTCGGTCACGTTCTGCCACTTCTTGTTCACGGTGTGCAGGAACGGCCGGTACCATGCCCAGTCCACCGGCACCTCGTCCATGAGGATGCCCTGGATCTGGACCCAGATCGGCTTCGCCTCCTCCTGGTCGATGGTCGTGCGCGCCTGTTCGAGCAGCTTGTCCAGTTCCGGCGTGCTGAACCCGGAATGATTGGACGAGCCCTTGGAATGGAACTGCTCGTACAGGTCCGTCGGCTGGGCCGTGGCCCCCGCGAAGTCGCCGTTGGAGGCGTCGTAGTCGTGGGCGACGGTGACACGCTCCACCAGTGTCGCGTACTCGATCGCCTCCGGCACGACCTCCAGCCCGATGGCCTGCAGGCCCTGCTGGGTGAAGGTCAGCCAGTCCTCCCGCTGGATGTTCCCGGCATTGACCGTGAAGCGGATCTGCGCCCCCTCGGCGCCGGCGTCCTGCACGAGTTTCTTGGCGCCATCCGGATCGAAGGGGATCGCCTTCAGGTCCTTGTCGTACGCCCAGCTGCCCGGGGCCAGCGGGCCGAGGCCAGCCTTGCCCAGGCCAAGGAGCGAATCGGAGGCGAACTGCTCGTTGTTGAGCGCCATCGCGATGGCCTTGCGGACATTCTTGTCGTCCAGCGGCTTGTTGCGGGTGTTGAAGATCCAGCCGTTGGGGGAGTTGAAGGGCGGCACCATGATCGAGAGGTCGGTGTTCTTCTCCAGCTCGGCCTTGCCCGTGGGCGACGGATAGTTGGAGCCATCGATCTCGTTGTTCAGCAGCGCCAGCACCAGGCTCTGGGCGTCGGCGATCACCCGGTGGGTGACCTTGGTGATTGCGGGCTTGTTGGCCTCGAAGTAGTGCTCGTTGCGCGTCATCACGAAGTCGGCATCGGTCGTCCAGGACTGGAACTTGAAGGGACCGGCGCCGACCGGGGCCTGGAACCACGGATCGTTCGAGAGGTTCTTGCCCTCCAGCTGTGCCTTCGGGACCGGGTTGATGTAGCGCAGGTTGTAGAGGATGGCGGCATCCGGCTGGGAGAGCGTGATGGTGAGGGTCTTCGGATCGACCACCTTCACGCCGCTGAGTTCCTTCGCGCTGCCGTCCATCACCGCGGCGGCGCCATCGATGCTGGTGAACTTGGAGGCGTTCTGGCTCGCCGTGTCCGGCAGCAGGTTGCCGAGGATGGTGAAGGCCACATCGTCGGCCGTGAGATCGCTGCCGTCGGAGAACTTCACGTTGTCCTGGAGGGTGAGCGTGATGGTGGTGCCATCGAGATTCCATTCCTTCGCGATGCCCGGCTTCGGGGCGAAGGTCTGGGGATCGATGCGCAGCAGTTCATCGAACAGCTGGATGACGCGCCAGCTGGTCTCGGAATCGGAGGAGGAGTTGAAGGGGTTGATCGAGTTGGCCTCGCCCAGCGTGCCGATGATGATCGCCACTTCCTCCTGG
Source organism: Thermomicrobiales bacterium (assembly GCA_051952485.1). Lineage (GTDB taxonomy): Bacteria > Chloroflexota > Chloroflexia > Thermomicrobiales > UBA6265 > JASGDN01. The sequence continues at coordinate 1,746 of JBQCJS010000797.1, forward strand.
GCGCGTTGCTGCTCGTAGCGCGAGACGGCGGGCGCCGCCCCGGCAAGCCCACCCCCGAGCGCCACCGCGCCGGAGACCCCGGCGGCGGTCGCGAAGAGCTGGCGCCGGGTGCTCATCAGGCGCAGCGTGCGGTTGCTCAGGACCTGGAATCGCTGGGGATCGTGCGAGTCTCGGGTGCTCATGGGTGCTCCTCGTGAAATCCTGCGGCAGGGAGCCGGCTGGCCGGCGACCGTTCCGCAACGACAGATACAGGGCCCGTTGTGCAGGTTCCTTGCGCGTACGGCGCATCGGCACACCGCCGGAGGGTGCGTGGGCTGCGAGATGAGACAGTTCGGTCCAGACTGGATGCAGGCTAGCAGAGCGCGGCGGATCACGTCAATTTCCGGACCGCCGAGCGGGCCACCCCACGCACCGGGGACGCTGGCCCCGGAACCCCGCGCGACCCCCCGGCGTCTTCCTTGACGGGACTCAATGACGACACCGGCTCTCGTCCACCGTGCATGGCGCGCCGCCGAGCGGCGTGCCCGGGAGATCCATCCGTGCCTCGCCTGTCACGAAGCCAGCAGACCGCTCGCACCCGCCTTTCCGCCCTGCTCGATTCCCGCCAGCCGCTTCCGGCCCTGGCGGAGCGCGTCGCCGTCATCCTCGGCGATGCGGTCGGCTGGGACGGGTATCGCCTGTTCCAGCTCGATGCAGGTACCCAGTTCATCAACCGCCTGCTGGCCGCCAGCGACAACGACGCCTCGGCGCGGCTGGAATGGCTGCGCGAGGTCTACCTGACCATGCCGATCCCCTATGCCGAGCTGACCGAGCTGGCGCGCAATGGGACCCGCAGCGTGGCGTTGCAGGAGCGCCAGGATCAGTGCTGGGGGATCGATCGCAGCCGCTTCGCCCAGCTGGACCCGGGCGCGCACTACCGCACCTATCACGAGTTCCAGAGCCCGGTGGGCGGCGCGATCCTCTCCATCTTCCGCGCGGACGGGGTGCCGATCGCCGCGATGCAGGCCTACCGGCGCGATCCGGGCCGTCCCTTCCGGGGCAGCGAGATCGCCTTCATGCAGCAGGTCAATCCCGTCGTGGGCCAGGTGCTCGCCGTGGGCATGGCCAACTCGCTGCGCCTGGCGATGCCGGCCACGCTCGCGGAGCCCGGGACCGAGGACGGCAGCGCCACGAGCGGTGCGACGGGCAGCGGGGTCCTGCTGGTGGAGCGCGGCGGCGCCATCCGGTACGCCAGTCCGCTGGGCCGCCGCTGGCTGGATGGCCTCGCCGACGATCCTGGCGCGTTCCCCACCGCGATCTGGTCGGCGCTGGCGGCGCTCCACGCCCACCCGGAAGGGGATCGCCCGGCCTCGGTCGGCGTTACCGTCCCGCTCGTGAACGGGGCGGTGCGGGTGGAGGCCTCGCCATCCGGGGAGGACGGTGTCGCGGCGGTGGTGATCGTCCCGGAGCGCCCGGCGGCGGCGGCGATCGAGATCCCCACGGAATGGACGCTCACCCGGCAGGAGGGGCAGATCGTCCGCCTGCTGGCGACGG
>JBQCJS010000798.1:0-2955 GCA_051952485.1 Thermomicrobiales bacterium
CGGAGTGGTGAGTCTCTCCGGCCCCGGGCGGTTCTTCGTCTTCTCTGGAGCGACATCCGGCATGGCTGCCATGCAGCCGCCTGGAACGTTCCGCCGCTGCGGCCCTCGCAGCGGCCCTTGTGGCCGCCTTGTGCAAGGCGGCCACAAGGGCCGCATCTACGAGACCGCGGTCCTGCTGTTCCGGATAAGGCTCCAGGGCCGCATGCGACACGAACGACCCGCCGCACCTGGGGGCAATCGCGCTGCTCGCCCCGCGATCACCGGTCGTGTGGCGGGTCCTGCCCCACGAGGCCGTCGATCGATTCCCGGATCAGGTCCGCATGGCCATTGTGACGGGCGTATTCCTCGATCATGTTCAGCATCACATTCCGAAGGGTCAGCGGGCCTTCCTCGTTGGCGACACCCCGCGCCCGCACCTCCAGCCCTCCTCGCGCGATCGCCTGCCCGATGATCGCGCGGGCTCGCTCCACGGCCGCGTTCCACTCCGCGTAGAGCGATTCCGGGCTGTCATCGGCGGCGGTCCGCCAGTCCCAGGCCTGGTCGGCTTCCCAGTCGATGGAGTCCCACGGCGACCGTTGCCCCTGCCCGAGAAGCCACTCGTGGGTCATGTCGTCCTCGAAGCGGGCAAGGTGCTTGAGCATGCCACCGATCGTCATCGACGATGGTCCGAGCGTCGCCCGGAGTGCCGCTGCGTCCAGCCCACCCGTCTTCCAGGCAAAGGTTGCCCGCTGCCGCTCCAGGTAGGACAGGAACAGGGCCGCCTCGTCCTCCGGCGCGAAGACCATTGCATCCGGATCGATCTGCGTGGATTCACTCATCGCCAGCTCCTCGTCGCGTCGCGCGTCATCACCGGCCGTCATCATGGCATCGAAGTCGGTCAAGGTGCGTCCGCCTTGGCCGAACGCCGTTGCGGAGGAACGAACGGACTCCCGGCGGAACGTGTCCACCGGGAGTCTCCACATGCCAGATCGGGACAAGCCCTACCCTTCGAGGAGCAGGGATTCCGGATCCTCCAGCAGGTTCTTGATCGTCACCAGGAACTGCACGGCCTCGCGCCCATCGACCACGCGATGGTCGTAGGAGAGCGCGACGTACATCATCGGGCGGATGACGATCTCGCCGTTGCGGACCACCGGGCGCTCCTGGATCGTGTGCATCCCCAGGATCGCCACCTGCGGCGCGTTCAGGATCGGCGTCGAGAGCAGCGATCCGAAGACGCCCCCGTTCGTGATCGTGAACGTCCCGCCGGAGAGTTCGGCCAGCGAGAGCTTGTTCTCCCGCGCCTTCGTCGCCAGCTCCACGATCTCGCGCTCGATCTGGGCGAAGCTCTTGCGGTCCGCATCGCGCACCACCGGCACCACCAGGCCCTCTTCGACCCCGACCGCGATCCCGATATCGTAGTAGTGCTTCAGGACCAGCTCGGTGCCCTGCAACTCGGCGTTCACCTGGGGGAAGGCCTTCAGCGCGCCGATGGAAGCCTTCGTGAAGAAGGACATGAAGCCGAGATTGACTCCGTTCTTCTCCTTGAAGGCGTCCTTCCGCCGCTTCCGCACATCCATGATCGCCGACATGTCGACCTCGTTGAAGGTCGTCAGCATGGCCGCCGTATGCTGCGCCTCCACGAGGCGCGCGGCGATCGTCTGGCGGCGGCGGGAGAGGCGCACGCGCTCCTCCTCGGCCGCTCGCGGTCCGGGGGTGGCGGGCGCCGCCGCGGCGGAGGCCACCGGACTCGGCGCTGCTGCCGGCGCTGCTGCCGGCCCTGCCGTAGCTGCAGCGGGGGCCGCCGGTCCCCGGCTGGCGATATGGCCGAAGAGATCGTCCCGCGTGATGCGGCCACCCGGGCCGGACCCGCGCACCTGCGCCAGGTCGATCCCGTGCTCCTCCGCCATCCGGCGGACCGCCGGGGCCGCACGGCCACCGGCATCCTCGGCCGTGAGCGAGGCGGGAGCGGCTGCCGGGGCGGCAGTGGGAGCCGCCGCAGCGGTTGGCGGGGCGGACGGCGCCGCATCCGGCGCCTGCGCGGGCGTGGCGTCCGCCTGGGCGGATTCGGCTGCCGGGGCCTCGGCGGGCGCGGAGCCGTTCGCCGAGGCGCCACCGGACGCGCCGGCTTCCAGCAGGCCAAGCACCTCACCGACGGTGACGGTGTCGCCTTCCTGGTGCGCGATCGAACTCAGGATGCCGTCGTCTTCCGCCGTGACCTCCAGATTGACCTTGTCCGTTTCCAGCTCGAGGATGGTCTCGCCCCGGCTGATCTCGTCACCCTCTCCCTTGAGCCACTGCCCGACAACCGCGTCGACCAGCGACTCTCCCAGAGGCGGAACCTTGATCTCGATGGCCATGTGTGTCGCTGCTCTCCCGCGTACCTGGTGCCCGTTGCGGGCGATCGAACCCTGGAATCCTGTGATTGCCGATGCGTTGCGCACGCGCGTTCCGGCCGGAACGGAAGGCTACTCTTCCTCGCCCGATCCCGCCTTCACCGGCGACTTGGCCGATGCGGCCTTGGCGACGCCGTTTCCCGCGTGCCCGTTGCCATTCGTGGCCGCGGAAGCCGCGCCGTTCGTGGCGGCCTTCTGCGCCGAGGCCGGGGGTTCCGGCACGTCGGCGAATGCTGCCGCGACGATCGCCGCCTGCTCGCGGTTGTGGCGATCGAGCGATCCCACCGCCGGGCTGGCGCGCTCCGGCCGCCCGATGTACCGCACTGGCAGCCGCCGGCCGACCAGCTGCTCCAGCCGTCCACCCATGAACGCCCAGGCGCCCATGTTGCGCGGCTCCTCCTGCAACCAGACGATCTCTTGCAGGTTCGGGTACTGCGCGATCACGTTACCGATCGCCGTGTTTTGGAACGGCGCCAGCTGCTCGACCCGGGCAATGGCGACATGGTCGCTCCCGGCGCGGAGCGGGCTGCTCTCCAGGTCGACCGTCACGCGGCCGGAGCAGAGGATGAGGCGGGTCACC
>JBQCJS010000799.1:0-2451 GCA_051952485.1 Thermomicrobiales bacterium
TTGCGCCCGATGCGCTGCGCGAGGGGACGCGGCCGGTGCTCCTCCAGCTGGGCCCGGGACGCCTCCACCAGCGGGCCGTACTGGACACCGGAGGGGCAGACGGCCTCGCAGGCCCGGCAGTTGAGGCACTGGTACATCTGCTCGTCGAATTCGGGATCGAGCAGGTCCAACTTGCCGTCCATCACCGACTTCATTAGCCAGAGCCGCCCGCGCGGAGAGGATGCCTCTTGTCCGGTCATGCGATAGGTCGGGCAGGTGGGAAGGCACATGCCGCAGTGCACGCAATCGCGGAGCAGCTGATCGTCCGGCATGTCCTCGCCGGAGAACGAATGGATCGCTTCCGGGTCCTTCAGAAGTGACTGCAGCGAAACCGCCATGACGACTCTTTCCTCGTGCATCCGCGTCTCCGGACCACTGCCGGCGCCCGCGGACGATTCCCTAGATCATCATCCGCCCACGATTGAGGATGCCGCCGGGGTCGAATTCCCGCTTGAGGGCCTTCATCATCGCGATCGACCCTGGCGGTGGCCCCCACACATCCACCTGCCGCCGCCATGCCGGCGGGGCGAACTCCACCATCGCCGTTGCTGCCGTGCGCGTCCGCAGGACCGAGAGCCGGCTCCAGAGGTCGGTCGGGGCAACGGCGGTCGTCGGGAAGCGCAGGCGGATCGTGCCGACGCCGGGGGAGACCAGGGCCGCATCGCCCCCGAAACCACTGTCCGGCCCGGTCAGCTGAGCGACGATGTCCCCTGTCTCACGAGGACGGGCGCCAACGACCAGCTGGACAATCCCATCCGGCGCCACCCCCCAGTCCTCACCGAGCGAACGCCAGAACGCCTTGCTCTCGTCGCCATCGCGCCGTCCCTGGGGCAGCCGCACGAGGCTGCGTTCCAGTATTGCCTCCTGGGAGTCCACCCCCGCCGGCGCGCCAAGCAGGCGGACATGCAGCATCGCTTCGCCCGCGCTGCGCCCCCACTCGATCTCGGCGGATGATGGGCGAACACCGGCCTCCAGCGCCGTCCGGAAGGCATCGATCGCCGCACCGATCGTCGCGAACGGGATCGACAGCGTGCGATCCGCCTTCGGGATCGGCGTCACCTTGAAGTTCGCCGAGGTGATCACGGCCAGCGTGCCCCACGATCCATGCAGGAACCGCGACATCTCGAACCCGCTAACGTTCTTCACGACCATGCCGCCTGCCTTCGCGGCAAGGCCATCGCCCCGCACGAACGATGCGCCGATGAGCAGGTCCTTCAGGGTCCCGGTCCCGTAGCGCCGCGGCCCGGCAAAGGCCGTCGCCACGAGACCCCCCACCGTCGCACGCGCGGCGAATGGCGCTTCGACGGCAAGCTCCTGGCCATGGAGCGCCAGCTCCGCCTGCAACTCCTCCAATGTCGTGCCGGCGCGAGCGGTCAGCGTGAGGTCGGCAGGATTGTAGTTCTCCACACCCCGCAGGCTGCCGAGATCGATCGCGACATCGACCCGGTCGATCACGTTCCCGATGCCCAGGGCCGTGCCGCCGCCGACCGGCACGACCGTCGGCGCACCTGAGCCCGCCGCGGCCGACTGCGCCGACAGGACCTCCGCCACCTCGGCGGCAGAGCTGACCCGCTCGGTGCGGATCGGCGCGATTCCATCGATCTCAACCATGCATATCCTCGTGCGAACCGCCGGACGACCGGCAGCATCGCCTCCTACATCGGGTGGATGCCGTGTACCGCCGCATGCGCCTCGAACTGGGTCGCCAGCGCCAGCACATCGCCGCACATGTACCCTTTGGGGAAGACCTTCTCCGGATTCATCCTGCCACCGGGATCGAACGAGGTCTTCACGCCGGCCATGGCGCGGAGGTCGTCCTGGCTGTAGGCGAGCGGCATGTACTTCCGCTTCTCCGTGCCGATCCCATGCTCGCCGGAGAGCGTGCCGCCGAACCCGATACACGTCTCGATGATCGCGTGGCTGGCCTCCAGCACCCGGTCCATCTCGCCGGGGGCACGCTGGTCGAAGAGCATCAACGGGTGCAGGTTGCCATCTCCCGCGTGGAAAACATTCGCGATCCGGAGGTCGAACTCGGCGGAGATGCGGTTCACCTCGGCCAGGGTCTTCGTCAGCAGCGTCCGGGGCACGACCGTATCGTGGAGGTAGTAGTTCGGCGCGAGGCGGCCCATCGCCGCGAGCGCCATCTTGCGACCCTTCCAGAGCTGGGCGCGTTCGGCGGCGTTGGTCGCGGCGCGCACCAGCGAGGCCCCGCCGTGACGGCAGAGGCGCTCCATCTCCAGACCGGTCTCCAGTACTTCCGATTCCTGCCCATCGAGCTCGATGAGGAGGACGGCGCCGGCGTCCATCGGATAGCCCGCGTGGTAGACGGGCTCGACTGCCTGGATCGTGAGGTTGTCGACCATCTCCAGGGCGGCGGGCAACGTCCCGTGCGCGATGATCGCGGTGACGGCA
>JBQCJS010000800.1:0-2122 GCA_051952485.1 Thermomicrobiales bacterium
GGTGGGCTAACATGTAAGAGTGTGTGTTGTGTTTTGTTTTTGGTGTCTTGTTTTGGTTGGGGGGGGCCCTTTTCTGGGCGCCCCCACTACCCTGCACGATGCCAGCTAGAGCGAGACGATGCACTGAGCCTGCGCCGCCGGTGGGCTGTCGAGGATCATGCCGGTTCCATCCAGCATGATCCTCACGCGGTCACCGCGGCGAGGCCGGTTCCTCCTGGGGCAGGTGGCTCACCAGCCCGACGAGGTTCCCTTCCGAATCGCGGATGAAGGCCTGCCATTCATCCGTTCCCGCCGGACCCAGAGTCGCATCGGCATGCGAGAAGATGACGTGCGGGGCCGATTCGACGGGCACGCCGGCCTCCCGCAATGTCACGATCCGTTCCCGCACGTCGTCCACGCCGAGATAGAGCAGCGCGGAGGGCGCATGCACGTCCAGCATCAGCCGGGTGTCCCCGAGGGCGAAGAAGGCGATGCCCGGCGGATCGAACGTGGCGAGCGGCGGGGCTCCCAGGAGCATCGTGTAGAACGCCGCCGCACGATCCAGGTCCTCCACCCGTTGCGCCACCTGCACGAGCACCTTCGCACCTCCCGCATCACGACACGCGAACACCTCCCACTATCATAGGGGGCGATTGCGCGGTCAGGGCCACCCGCGCTCGGAAGGACGGGACACCGGCCCGCATCGCACCCGCCCCACGAAAGGTCACGCCATGCCCGCGTCCCCGACCGATCCGCGCTACCCCGCCATCGAGCCATTCGTGACCGGGATGCTCGATGTTGGCGATGGCAACACGCTGTACTGGGAGGTATCCGGCAATCCGGACGGGGCGCCGGTGGTGGTGTTGCATGGCGGGCCGGGCAGCGGGTCGACGCCCGGCACCCGGCGCTATTTCGACCCCGCGCACTACCGGATCGTCCAGTTCGACCAGCGGAACTGCGGTCGCAGCATCCCGCACGCCAGCGAACCGGGGATCGACCTGAGCGGGACGACCATGGATGCGATGGTGGCCGACATCGAACGCCTGCGCGTGCATCTGGGAATCGACCGCTGGCTCGTCTTCGGCGCATCGTGGGGATCAGTCCTCGGGTTGACCTACGCCGAGCGCCATCCCGGACGGGTGACGGCGATGGTGCTCTTCGCCATCGCGACCGGGCGCCGGGCGGAGACGGACCTCTTGACGCGCGGGCTGGGCGCGTTCTTCCCGGCCGCGTGGGAACGCTATCGCGCGACGGTCCCGGCGGACGACCGCGACGGAGACCTCGCGGCGGCCTACAACCGGCTCCTCTTCGACGCCGATCCGGGCGTGCAGGATGCGGCCGCCCGCGCCTGGTGCACCTGGGAGGATGCCATCGTGCCGACCGCGCCCCCCTCCGCCCGCTACGACGATCCCCGTTTCCGGCTGGGGTTCGCCCGGCTGGTGACGCATGTCTGGATGCACGGGTCGTGGCTGGAGGAGGGCGAGGTGATCGCCAACGCCGGCCGGTTGGCGGAGGCGGGGATCCCCAGCGTGCTGATCGAGGGCAGCCTCGATGTCGGGAACCTGCTGGGCACGCCGTGGCTCCTGCAGGCGGCGTGGCCGGGCAGTGACCTGATCCTGATCGACGATGCCGGCCACAACACGACCGATGCGATGGCGGAGGCGATCGTCGCCGCCACCGATCGCTTCCGGACCCCGGCCTGACCGTGTCCCCGCAGGGCGGACGGAAACTGACCCGCCGATGCGCGATGATGGACGGATGATCGTGGTGGCGGTGGTGGCGGTGGTGGCGGTGGTGGCGGTGGTTGGAGGCGATGGGAACTGTGGATGCGGCGAAACTGCGATACCGGTTCGAAGCGGATGTATGGGTGACAGGCGAGCGCGTGCGGCTCTGGTTCGTATCGCTCCCGAACGAGATGTCGGCGGAGATCCTGGATGTGGTGGGCGTCTCGCTGAACCCATGGGGCACCGTGCCGGTGGAGGCGACGGTGAACGGGTTCACGTGGGATTCGTCCATGTTCCCGCGCAAGGATCGCGGCTGCTACGACCTGCCGCTGAATGCGAAGGTCCGCCAGCGCCTGGGGTTGCACGAGGGCCAGCGGCTGGACGTGACCATCGACATCGATATCCTGCTGCACCTGTGA
>JBQCJS010000801.1:0-3534 GCA_051952485.1 Thermomicrobiales bacterium
AGGAACTGGCGGAACCCGCTGGCGCCATCGAGCTTGGCGGCGTCGTAGATGTCCACGGGGATGCTCTGGAGGCCGGCCAGGTAGATGAGGACGCCGATGCCGCCGACGAAGGGGAACGCCGTGCCCATGAGGGCATAGAGGGCGAGATCGGGATCGGCCAGCCAGGCCTTGGTGGCCCACTCGTTCAGGCCGACCCACTTCAGGATCGCGTTCAGCAGGCCATAGTAGGGATCGTAGATGAACTGCCAGAGCAGGAGGGTGACGAGGCCGGGAACGATCGCCGGCCAGACCATGATGATGCGGTAGAAATACTGGGCGCGATCGGACTTGAGGCGGAAGATCCATTCCGCGACGAAGATGGGCACCGTGACCGCCGTCACCGTCCCGAAGACGGTGAGCGCGACGACATTCTTGACCGACTTGATGAAGACGGGATCATTGAAGAGTTCGCGGAAGTTCTGCAGGCCGACGAATTCCCCGCTGCGCCCGTAGTCGAGCGTGAAGATCGAGCCCCAGAGGGCGAGGACCGCGGGGTAGTAGCAGAAGATGCCGAGCAGGATGAAGCAGGGCAGCAGCAACATGTAGTAGTAACGGGCTCGCAGGATGCGCTGCCACAGCGAGTACTTGTGTTTCCTGTAGGAGAGTGGCGTCGCGGGGGACGTCATGGTGGTTGAGCTCACGCTGGTATCCTCGATGAGCGATGACCCGGCGATGGAGACGCGGAAGCGATGCTTCCGCGTCTCCATCGTTGTGGCACACCAGCCGGGACCCGCACGGACCGCCGAACGAGCGGGCGATCAGTTCCAGCCGTTGTCCGCGGCCAGCTTCTTCGCCGAGTTCATCAGCAGGTCCTGGATGTCCTGGGCGGTCTTGTCGAGATCGGCGCGGCCGAGGAGGTAGTTGTTGACCGCGGTATCGATGTTGGCGGCGGCCTCGGTGTCCAGCTTGTCGCCATAGGCGATCATGCCGGCCTCGCCGACGCCGGAGGTCACCGCCTTCAGGGCATCCTTCAGGTCGTCGTTGACATCGACGTCCTTGATGTTCGGAAGGAACTGGCCCAGCTCCCCGATGATCTTGGACGCCTGCGCCGGGGCGGTGATGTAGCGCAGCCAGTCGACGCAGAGATCGACGGTGCCATTCTTCTCGGCGGTGTTCGTGATGCCGTACTGATTGGCCGTCGCCCCGCCAATGGCAGGCGGCTCCTTGCCGGTGGCGTACTCGGACTTGCCGACGCCATCACCCTTCTCCAGGATCGGCATGAAGAAGGAGCCCCACTCGAACTTGAGGTCATCGACGGCCTTCAGGAGGCCGAACCGCCAGGAGCCGTCCTCGTAGATGCCGAGCTGGCCCTGGGTGAACTGGAGGTCGAACTTGGTCTTGGTGTTCGTCCACTGCGGAGACCAGTAGTCCGCCGAGTCCTTCATCAGGCGCAGCCACTCCTTGTACTCCGGCTTGGTCGCGTCGTAGACCCCGCCGAGGATGGCGAGCGTGATGTCCTTGATGGTGTAGGCGCCGGCGTTGCCGGTCGGCTCGATCTGGTCCTTCCAAGCACCGATCAGCATCTCGCCCAGCTGCGGGCGGGACCACTGCATGCCGTTGTAGGAGGGGACGCCGGAATCCTTCAGCTTCTCGATGACGCCGATGAACTCGGCGTAGGTCTTCGGGACCTCGACTCCAGCGTTCTGGAAGTGCGTCTTGTTATAGAAGAAGAAGGTCGTCACCAGGTCGTACGGGACCACGTAGAGGTTCCCGTCCGGAGCGTACTTGGCGCCGGTCGGCCCCTCGAAGTACTGGTCGATCCACTTGGCGCTACCCCCGGCCCCGGCATCGACATAGGGGTTCGGCTGGTCCATGTAGGGATTGAGATTCGTCCACCACCCCTTGCCGACATCCTTGGCGGTATCCGCACTCTGCGTCCAGAGGATGTCCGGCGCGGTGCCGCCGGTCAGCTGGGTGACGGCCCAGACGCGGGAATCCGTGCCAGTCGGGACGCGCACCCATTCGATCTCGACATTCGGGTGTAGCTGCTTGTAGGCGTCGGCGGCATCCTGAAGCGCCTTGCGGGGGATCGGGTTGGTGTCGGATTTCTCCATCGACTCCGACGGCGTGTAGTCGTGCGCCTCCATCTTGATCTTGCCGCTGAGCTGGGAATCCTGGCGGGCCAGCACGCGGCTGGCGGGCACACCGACCTGCAATCCGGCGAGCGCCACGGCGGTGGCCGAGATCACCGTGCGGCGGGAGACCCGCGAACCAGCGAGCCGGGACAGATCGGGAGTACGGTCGTGCGTCATTGCAGTTCCCCTTGCTGGATGTGCGTTGCGGACGGATACGTGCGGACCCGGCTCCGGATCGGGCGGGAGCGGAAGAGGACGAACCGCGCAAGCCGTTCGGGAAGGGTTCACATCGCCTCCTTTCGATGTGAAGCAGCGCGACGGCATGGAAGGTCGAGGGCGCGGGCCGTTATCTATAATCCATAATCGATTATCGGGATGGTACCAGCCGCTCCCGGAGGCGTCAATATCCCCGCCGGGCGTCTAGCCCTTCCGGTGGATCGCTCGCGCGTCCCTCACCCTTCGGGTCTCGCCGCCGGACCGCAGCGCCAGCGCCCGATGGTGCATCATTCCGGAATCGATCTCCCGTCCCTCCCCTTCCGGAGTTCGCCCCATGCCTAACGCCTCACGAGCCATCGACCCCGGCAGCGCTGCCAGCAGCGACGTCGATGCCCGCGCCCGCGACGCCGCCGATCCCCTCGCCCGGTTCCGCGATCGCTTCTACGTCCAGCCCGGCGTCACCTATCTCGACGGCAACTCGCTGGGCCTGCTCTCCCGGGATGCCGAGGCCGCCGTCCTGAACGCCCTGGAGAGCTGGAAGCAGCACGGCGTGGAGGGCTGGATGGGGGCGGACCCGCCCTGGTTCACCCTGGGTGAGGCGCTCGGCGCCCGCCTCGCCGCCCTGATGGGCACCAGCCCGGAGCAGGTCGTCGTCACCGGCACCACCACGACGAACCTGCACCAGATGGTCGGCACCTTCTACCGTCCCGAGGGCGAGCGGCGGAAAATCGTCGCCACGTCGCTCGATTTCCCGTCCGATGTCTACGCGCTGCAGGGGCAGATCCGGCTGCGGGGTGGCAACCCGGACGATGACCTCGTGCTGGTGCCGAGCCGCGATGGCCGCACGATCGCCACGGAGGACGTGATCGCCGCCATCGACGAGACGGTCGCGCTGGTCCTGATGCCCTCCGTGCTCTACCGCTCGGGGCAGCTGCTCGACATCGCGGCGATCGCGGAGGCCGCCCACGCGCGCGGGGCGATGATGGGGATCGACTGCTGCCACTCCGCCGGAGCGATCCCCCATGCGCTGGATGCGTGGAACGTCGATTTCGCCTTCTGGTGCACCTACAAGTACCTGAATGCCGGGCCGGGCGCGATCGGCGCGCTCTATGTCAACCTGAGGCATGCCGACGCGATTCCGGCGCTACCCGGGTGGTGGGGCTATCGCAAGGACCGCCAGTTCGCGATGGCGCACGACTGGGAG
>JBQCJS010000802.1:0-3561 GCA_051952485.1 Thermomicrobiales bacterium
TCAGGGCGAGCGCGGGGCCTCCCTCGCCGCCGCCCATCATCCGCGCGCCCAACACGCCCGGCAGCGCGTTGAGGTCCGCGACGAGTTGCTCCACGCGGGGATCGCTGATCGCGTAGTCCGTCGCCGACGAGCGCCCGGAGGCCGTCATCAGGCGGCCAAACGTCTTCCAGTCGGAGGCGTCGACGGCGGCGATGCCCTCGCGGACGCGCTGGACCTCGGTCACGACGTGGCGGACCCGCTGGAAGAGCGGGGCGGGCAGCCAGTCCTCGCCATGCGCCTGGATGAGCGTCCATTGCCCCGCATCGATCTCGCCGAGTGAGGGGAGTTCGATGCCCAGCTGCTCCCGCAGGATCGCCAGCGCCTCCTGCGACTCGCGGACGCGCGTCGGGTAGGACGAGGTCGCGTTCGAGTGCTGCACGCCGGAGTCCGCGACGGCGAAGGCGAGGTCGCCGAGGTCCGGTTTCAGTTGCTCGAACGTCGTGGTGGCGCCGTCGAAGAGGATGATCCCGCCCGCGACCGAGGCCGACTGGTCCATCGCGCCGACCGGCGCTCCCGCCCGATGCTCTGCCTCCCGCGCGACGATCACCGTGTCCCGCTGGGACAGGGCCGTCTCGGACAGGGCCAGAACCAGTCCCACGCAGAGCGCGGCGGAGGAACTCATGCCGAAGCCGAGGGGCACGTCGCCCGCGATGGAGAGATCCGCCCCCCGGATGCCGACGCCGCGTGCCTTCAAGGACGCAACGATCCCGCGTGCATAGGCGTCGGGGGAACCTTCCTTCCGCTCGGCATGCCAGTCGCCAAGTGTCGCCGGGTCGATCTCCCACGCGACCGGGGAGACATCGCCAGCGACGGCCCGCACGATGCCGTCCTCGCGCGGCGCGATGCCGATCGCCACGGTGCGATCGATCGCCCCGGCCAAGACCGGGCCGCCGTTGTAGTCGACATGATTTCCCAGCAGCTCCAGCCGTCCGGGGGCGATGGCCCAGCGGACGGGGCTCCAGTTCCCGCCGAATGCCGCCTGGCCGTGGGCGAGGGCGCGGGCTCTGGCAGGAGAGGGCGATGCGGTCTCGGCGGTGGGCATGGGGAAGGCTCCGGCGACGGTGCGGGGAGGCGATTCGACAGACAGCGAAGCCGCCGCGAACGGGATGTCCGGCGGCGGCTTGGCGGCAGCTGAGATCTAGCGGCGCATCTTGATGGACTTGAACGCCTCGGCCAGCTCGAACGGCTGGTCCTCGGCCAGTTCGGCGGCCCGCTCGCGCAGGCGGTCGGCCAGGTCGACGGCCTCGCCGACCTGGGACTTGTGCGCCTTCAGCGCGTCGATCTTGGCGTCGAAGGTCTCGGTGATGTCGATGAAGACATCCGGCGATTCCGCCCCGAAATACCAAATCTCGGCAGTCTTGTGCGGCTCCAGGCCGTCCTCCAGGTGTTCCGGGAAGTAGAGGAAATCGCGGGCGGTCGGATAGACCGCGTCGTGGGCGGCCAGGCCGGCGGCGCGGTGATCCGGGTGCAGGGCGTAGGGGCGGAAGGGGTCGTGGGTGATGAGCACGTCCGGCTTGTATGTCCGGATCATGCGCACGACCTTCTCGCGCAGGGCGAGATCGGCGACCAGCGCCCCGTCCGGCTCGTGGAGGAAGACGAGCTCGCTCACGCCCATGCGGCGGGCGGCCTCCTGCTCCTCGGCCTCGCGGGTGGCGATCAGCGTCTCCGGCGTGAAGGTGCGATCGGCGGTGCCGCGGTTGCCGGAAGTCACCTGGATGATGATCGTCCGCTTACCTTCCTTCGCGAACCTGGCGATGGTGCCGCCGGAGGAGAACTCGGCATCGTCCGGGTGGGCCACCACCCACATGAATGTCTGGTATTCGTCGCGTTCGGTCACGTCATGCTCTCCAGGAAGTGACGCCCCATTCCGGGTCGCCGTGAAGGGTCGGTGGACTAGCGTCCGAGGCTGCGGACAATGTCTTCCCAAAGCACCGCGATGTCAACGGTTCGCTGCTCGCCGGAGGCAAGGTCCTTCACGGAGACCTTGCCCTCCGCCACCTCGGCGCTCCCCGGGATCACGGCGAGGGGGATGTGCAGGCGATCGGCGTACTTGAGCTGGTCGCCGATCGAGCGGTTCGGCTGGATGGACTGGTCGGTGTTGATGCCGTGCTTGCGCAGCTCCCGGGCGATGTGGGCGGCGTCGGCGTGGGTATCCGGCAGCGAGACCACGAAGACATCGGTCGTGGTCGGGGGCACGGGGAAGAGATCGAATTCCCGCAGGACCTCGAGGATGCGTTCCATGCCGAGCGAGATGCCCGTGGCGGGCACATCGCGGCCGAGGAACATGCCCACCAGGCCATCGTAGCGACCGCCGCCGGCGACGGAACCGACCTTCGGCTCGTCGACGATCGCCTCGTAGACGGGTCCGGTGTAGTAGTCGATGCCGCGCGCCAGCGACAGGTAGATGGTGTAGCCGCTGTGCGGCACGCCCAGGCTGCCGATGAAGGTCATCAGCTCGCGCAGTTCGGCGACGGCCTCCGGGCCGCCCGGGATCGCAGCCAGCTTCGCGTCGGCGAGGTCCAGCAGCTCCGCGGACGTTCCCTGCGTCGAGACGAGGTCGATCACCTGTCGCGCGCTCCCGGCCGGAATGCCGGCCCGCTCCAGCTCGGCCTGCACGCCATCAGGACCGATTTTGGCCAGCTTGTCGATGGCGCGGTAGACCGTCGCGGCGTTCTCCTCCTCGACGCCGGCGAGCATCGCCATCGCCTTGAGGAGCTTGCGGTGGTTGATGTGGACGACGGCCGAGGTCATGCCGATCGCGTGCAGGGCGTCGACCAGGACGCTGATGCCCTCCGCGTCGGCCAGCATCGAGGACGTACCGACGATATCGGCGTCACATTGCCAGAACTCGCGGAAGCGGCCGCGCTGCGGCTTCTCGGCTCGCCAGACGGGGGCCATATGATACCGCTTGAACGGCATCACGATCTCGTTCTGGTGCATCGCGACCACGCGCGCCAGCGGCACGGTGAGGTCGTAGCGGAGCCCGATCTCCCGCTCCCCCTGGTCGGCGAAGTGGTACATCAGCTTCTCGTTCTCGCCGGCCTTGCCGGTGAGGATCTCCATGTATTCCAGCGCCGGGGTGTCGAGCGGCTGGAAACCGTGGCGGGCGAAGACCTCGCGAAAGGTCGCCGCGACGGCGTCCCGCAGGTACTTCTGTTCCGGCATGTAGTCGCGGAACCCCTTGAGGATCTGGGGCTTGCGGACGCTCATCGAATCGTGCTCCTGGGTGTCGTGTCCGGGGGCAATGCCACTCCGGGCCACGCGGGGTGGATGGGATCAATGGACCGACGGGGGCCGGTTCCTGCGAGTGGACGTGTTGTCGCTACGGTTGTCTACTTGGTCATCTCGTAGACGACATGCGGGAGTTCCGGCGCGATCAGCTTCTCCATGCCGAGCCTGACGGCGTTGCTCGATCCCGGCAGGCAGAAGATGGCGGTATGGCTGGCCACGCCCGCAATCGCGCGGGAGAGCATCGCTGCCGCGCCGATCTCCGGGTAGGAAAGCATGCGGAAGAGTTCCCCG
>JBQCJS010000803.1:0-2425 GCA_051952485.1 Thermomicrobiales bacterium
TCCACGCGGGAGCTGCTGCCGGTCGTGCTGGGACCGGTCGTCTTCCTGCTTGGCCAGGTCTTCATCGCGTGGCGGATGGTCCGGAAGGTGGAGGCGATGCGCCTGGGCGCGGTGGTGGCGGTGATCGTCGTCGGGGTGGGCGCCGGGGCGTTCCCCGTGCCGGCCCTGGTCGTCTCGGGGACGATCCTCCTGGTGCTCGCGGCGGGGCTGGCCTTCACCATCCGGGAGCGCCCGCCCACCCACGACCGGGAACTGGGGGGCGCATGAGCGAATCGAGCGGGATTGCCCTGCGTGGCGCGATCGTGGCCGATGTGCCGGCGATTGCCGAGATCCACGTCCGGGCCTGGCAGCGGACCTATCGCGGGATGATGCCCGATGCCTTCCTCGACGACCTCGCGCCGGAGCAGCGGCACGCGCGATGGGAGCGGGATGTCTCCGCGCCGGATGCCGAGATGACGGTGATCGTGGCTGAGGACACGTCCTCCGGCCGGATCGTGGGGTTCTGCAGCGTCTGCCCGCAGAAGCATCCGGAGGCGGGAGACGAGGCGCTCCCTCCCGCCGGTGAGCTGTACACGATGTACGTCGATGCGGACGCCAAGGGGCGCGGCACCGGACGTCGCCTGATCGAGGCGGCGGAGGCGCGGCTGCGGGCGATGGGCTACACGCGCGGGGTGCTCTGGATGCTGGCGGACAATGCCGGGGCGCGCGCCTTCTACGAGCGGATGGGCTGGCGGGCCGACGGCGTCTCGACCGCGATCCGGTACGGGGACCGCCTCGTTGCCGAGATTCGCCTGGTGAAGAGCCTCGATGGAGCGTGATGGCATGAGCGAGGTCCGCGTTCGACTGGCCCGGCTGGGGGATGCCCCGGCAATCGCCGCGATTCACGTCCGCACCTGGCAGGACGCCTACCGCGAATTGCTTCCCGCCACCCTCCTCGCCGGTCTGGACGTTGCCGATCGTACCCGCATGTGGGAGAGGATGCTCGCCAGTCATCTTCCGCGCACGGCAACGCTGGTCGCGGAGGACGGCGGTACGGTGGTGGGGTTCTGCAGCGTGGGCGGCGCCCGCCTGCCCGGTGCGGATGGGCCGGAGACGGATGCGACCGGCGAAATCTACGCCATCTACGTCTGGCCGGACGCGCAGGGCATGGGGGTCGGGGCGGCCCTGATGACGGCGGCATTCGAGACCCTGCGGGGCGATACCTTCGCCCGCGCGATCCTCTGGGTGCTGGCCGGGAATGCGCCCGCTATCGCCTTCTACGAACGCATGGGCTGGCAGGCGGACGGCGCGACCAAGCGGGAGGAGATCGGCGGCGTGGCGATCGAGGAGTTCCGGTACTGGCGGTCGCTCGGGCCAGCGGAAACCAAGGTTGAAGTCGATCGTTGACGGCGTACAGGATCGGCCCTACACTCGGAGTGGGCATTTCCCACCGCGTTCCGTTCAGGATGGATTGCACCCAGCGCGGTGGAGCACCTGCCGTCCCAGGAGGGCGCTATGGCACTGGCTACCATCGACGCGAAGGGTCGCGTCGCCATTCCCGCCGAGATTCGAAAGCGATTCGGACTCCAGGCGGGCGATGTCTTCTTTTTCGATACCGAGGAAGAGACGGAAGTCATCCGCATGGCGAAGGCGGTGACCCCGTTTGATGTCCTCGCCGATCATGCGGTCGATGAGTACGAAGCCGGGCGCACCGTGAACCTGCGCGCCTATGCGGCGGAGAAGGGCATCGCACTCGATGGCGAGGAACCGGTTTGAGGTAGAGCTTCTGCGCGAGGACGTGAAAGACCTGAAGGCGCTCAAGCAATACGAGGCCGACGCGATTCGGGAGATCCTGAAGCTGGAGGATGATCCCTATCTGGGACATACCCTGACCGGCAGTCTCCGGGGCGCGCGATCCCTCGAATTCGCCCTGCCCGGTTACGGGGAATGCCGCGCGGTCTACATCGTCGACAAGCGAGGACGCGTCTGCATCGTGTTCATCGTGGGTCCGCACGAGAATATCTACCAGAAGGCCGAACGGCGTGCGAAAGCGGCATTCAAGCAGCTGAGGCCGTAACGGCGAACGGGTTCCTTGGGCTTCGGTCTGCCTACCCCGGTCCCGTCGTCGGGTCGACCGGGTTCTCCCGATGCACGATCAGGGGATCGGCCGGGGTGAACGGCAACGCCGGGATCGCATCCTCCCCCACGCCAAAGGTCGCGGCCAGCACCCGCGTGGTCAGCGCGGAGGCCGACGCCCGGTAGCCGATGTCGCCGGGTGTTGCCTGGTCGAAACAGACGAGGAAGTGGATCGCCGCATCACCGATCACCTCGATCTGGTGCGGGTAGGCGCGCGGCACGAAGTAGGCATCGCCCGGCTGCAGCAGGTAGGTGTCCGTGCTGCCGTCCGGGCTGAGGATCGTCATGCGTGCATGGCCGGTCATCACGT
>JBQCJS010000804.1:0-7446 GCA_051952485.1 Thermomicrobiales bacterium
GCCGACGCCTTCCGCCAAGGGCGCGACCGCGCATGGCGGGGAACCTCGCGATCGGGGGGATCGGCCGCGTCGCCGGGGCCGGGGAGGCCGTGGGAGCGGTGGTGGTGGTGGCGCCAGCCTGCTCGGGGGCCGCGCGCCGGGCGACCGGCCGTCACAGCGGGGAACGCCGCCGCGGCCGGTCGATCGCGCCGATGCGGAGGACGAGCGGGTGGCCAAGGAGGTCGTGGCCGACCTGTTGCGCCACATGGGTCTCACCGCCGACGTGATCGCGGTCGACAACCCGTCGTCCGTGCCGCTGGACGATGAAGAGCCGCCGACGATCTTCATCGACATCCTGGGTAACGACCTCGGGATGCTCATCGGGCGGAGGGGTGACCACCTGGCGCAGGTGCAGTACCTGGCCAATATGATCGTCAACCGGCGGATCGAGACGTGGACGCGCGTGGTGCTCGATGTCGAGGGCTATCGCACGCGGCGGGAGGAATCGCTCGTCGCCCTGGCGGAGCGTGTTGCCCGGCAGGTGGTGCGCAGCCGCAAGCCGGTCGAACTGGAACCGATGCCGCCCAACGAGCGGCGTATCGTCCACCTCACGTTGCGGCAGCATCCCGAGGTGACCACGCACAGCAGCGGCGAGGGCAGCCAGCGGCACATCACCGTCGAACCCCGCGCCTGATCCCCCGATCGGCGCTTGCATGGGCGGCGCCGATCGGGCACGATTCCGGATCGCTCCCCGCGCCGATGCGGCCATCGGCCCATCGCGCGGCCGGATCGGCCCTGCCCCGGTGGCAGGGAGCCTTACCAATGCATCCGAGCGCACGCCGCGCTTGCCGGCCGGGCCGTACGCCCGCCGCGGGCCGGGACCTTCCCGGCGCGACCCGTCGTCCGTCCTGGCCCTGGCCGCCATTCTCGTGTCTGGAGCACCCTGCATGACCGATTCCGCCTCCACCCCGTCCGACAAGCCGACCTCCACCGCCAGGGACGCTGGCAAGCCCGCGACGACGGGCGGCAAGAAGAAGACTGGCGAGCGCGAATCGTTCGCGGGCGGTCACAACCTGCGCGGCACCCAGCTCTCCCGCACCCCGGATTACCTGGTGATCGGGCACATCACCGCCGACCTCCAGGCCGATGGCAGTGTCGTGCTGGGCGGCACGGCGCTCTACTCGGCGCTGACGGCGGCGCGGCTGGGCGCGAAGGTGGGCATCCTCACACGCGGGGTCTTCGGCGCCGAGGTCGCGGGGATGAAGGTCCCCTCGCTGGAGCCCTTCGCCGACCAGGTGAGCATCATCGTGCAGGACGCCGATGTGCCGACGACCTTCATCAACGAGTATCGCGCCGACCTGCGCGTGCAGACCGTGCCCCACTGGGCAGGCGAGATCGACCTGCGGGGGCTGCCGCCGCACTGGCGGAATGCGCCGATCGTCCATCTCGGGCCGGTGTTGCAGGAGATCAACCCGAACCATGCCGTGGGGATGACCACCGAGTTCATCGGCATCACCCCGCAGGGCTGGATGCGCGACTGGCCGCGTGCCACCGGCGGCAAGGTGCGGCACATCCCGCTACGCCTGCCAGGGTCGTTGCTGGGGCGGACGGATTGCGCGATCGTCAGCACCGAGGAGATCCACCAGGCCCGTGAGGTCGTGGAGCGGGTCGGGGAGCAGCGGCTGGCGGTGATCACGCGCGGCAAGGATGGGGCGCGGATCATCGCGCGGGGGCAGACGATCGACCTGCCGGGGTTCAAGGTGAAGACGAAGGACCTTACCGGGGCCGGGGACGTCTTCTCGGCGGCCTTCTTCATGAAGGCGTCGGACCGGAGCATCTCCGCCGCCGCGGCCGGGCGGTTCGCGAACGCCGTCGCGGCGCTGAGCCTGCGGGAGGTCGGGGTGGAGGCGGTTCCCTCCATGGAGCAGGTGGACGCCCTGCTCGCGGCGTCGGCCTAGCCCGGTCACGACAGCCAGGCATCGTACAGGCACGTCCCGGACCAGCTGTGGTCCGGGACGATGTCGTTGGTGGGGCTGGACTGCGTTGTGACGCCGTTGCCAACGCCGTTGCCAGCGCGGGCGGGGTGCGCGACCATGTCCGCATGGTACGGGACCCACCGTCCTCACAGGAGGGGATCATGCACGAGACAATCACGTCCACGACAACGGCCACGACCACGTCCGGCTCCACGCTGTCCCATGAGGTCGCGGACTGGCTGGACGAGCGGCAGGGCCGGTTCATCGCGATCTCGGACCAGATCTGGGAGCACCCGGAGATCGGCATGGCGGAGTTCACCGCCTGCCGCATCCAGGCGGACGACCTCGCCGCCGAGGGGTTCACCATCACGCGGGACATCGGCGGGATGCCGACGGCGTTCATGGCGGAATGGTCGCAGGGCGAGGGAGGGCCGGTGATCGGCTTCCTGGGCGAATACGATGCGCTGCCCGGTCTCTCGCAGGAGCGAAGCGACACGCAGCAGCCGATCGTGCCCGGCGGCGACGGGCATGGCTGCGGGCACAACCTGCTCGGTACCGCCTCCCTGGCTGCGGCGAGCGTGATCAAGGCGTGGTTGCAGCATACGGGCCTGCCCGGCACGGTCCGCTACTACGGCTGCCCGGATGAGGAAGCGGGCGATGGCAAGGTCTTCATGGCGCGGGCGGGCGCGTTCGCGGACCTCGACCTGGCGATCACCTGGCATCCGGGATCGATCAACGCGGTGTCGGCGAGCAGCAGCCTGGCGGTGAACAGCATCCGCTATCGCTTCCGGGGGCGGACGGCCCACGCGGCAGGCAACCCGGAGACGGGCCGCTCCGCGCTGGACGCGGTCGAGCTGATGAATATCGGCGTGAACTACCTGCGCGAGCATGTGATCGACCAGGCGCGGATGCACTACGTGATCACGAACGGCGGCGGCGCGCCGAATGTGGTGCCGGACGATTGCGAGGTCTGGTACTTCCTGCGCGCGCCGTGGCGGTACCAGCTGGACGAGATCACGGAACGCGTGCGGAAGATCGCCGAGGGCGCGGCGCTGATGACGGAAACCTCCCTGGAGGTGAAGTTCCTCTCCGGCACGTACAACATGCTGCCGAACACCGTGATCGGCGAGCGGCTGGATGCGGCGTTGCAGGCGCTGGGGCCGATCGACTTCACGCCGGAGGAATATGCCTTCGCGAAGCGGATCGTCTCCGCCTTCCCGGAGGACCAGCGGGCGGCCTCGTTGCGCAAGCGCGGCCTGCCGGCCGAGTTGCTCGATGCCGGGTTGAGCGGCGATCCGTGGCCGCCGAGCGGGGTCGGGGAAGTGGGGTCCGGGTCGACCGATGTCTCGGATGTCTCGTGGAACACGCCGACGGCGCAGATCAACGCCGCGACGTGGGCGCTGGGGATTCCCGGGCACAGCTGGGCAGTGACGGCGACGGGGGCGATGTCGATCGGCCACAAGGGGATGCTGCACGCGGCGAAGGCGATGGCGATCGCCGCGACGGACTTCTACCGCGATCCGGCGCTGGTGCAGGCCGCGCGGGAGGAATTCGAGCGGGAGACGGCGGGCCGGCCCTACGTCTGCCCGGTACCGGCGCACATCCCGCCGCCGGGGCCACCCCGCGCATCGTAGGCAGCATCCCAGGAAGAGAGAAGGGACACGGTCATGACCGAGACGCTTGCATCCGCATCGCACCAGCAGATCGGCGACTGGCTGGAGGAGCGACAGGGGCGGTTCATCGCGATCGCGAACCAGATCTGGGAGCACCCGGAAGTGGCGCTGACCGAATCCTTCGCGGCGCGGCTCCAGGCCGACGACCTGAAGGCGGACGGTTTCACGATCACGATGGGGATCGGCGGGCTGCCAACGGCCTTCATGGCCGAATACACGCACGGCACCGCTTCGGGGCCGGTGATCGGGTTTCTCGGTGAGTACGATGCCTTGCCCGGCCTCTCGCAGGAACGCACCGATACACAGCAGCCGATCGTGGCGGACGGCCCCGGTCACGGCTGCGGGCACAACCTGCTCGGCACGGCTTCGCTGGCCGCCGCGAGCGTGATCAAGGCGTGGCTGGTGGCGACGGATACGCCGGGGACGGTCCGCTACTACGGCTGTCCCGCCGAGGAGACGGGCGAGGGCAAGAGCTTCATGGCGCGGGCCGGGGCCTTCGACGATCTCGACCTGGCGCTGACGTGGCACCCGATGGCGACGAATACGGCGTGGGCGAGCAGCTCGCTGGCATCGAGCAAGCTGCGCTACCGGTTCCGGGGGCGGACGGCCCATGCGGCGGCGAATCCGGAGACCGGGCGTTCGGCGCTCGATGCGGTCGAGCTGATGAACGTCGGCGTGAACTACCTGCGGGAGCACATGCCGGACGCCGCGCGCATCCACTACGTGATCACGAACGGCGGTGGGGCACCGAACGTGGTGCCGGACGATGCCGAATCGTGGTACTACGTGCGCTCGCCGGAGCGCTCCCAGGTCGATGAGCTGATCGAGCGGGTGAACGCCATCGCACGGGGGGCGGCGCTGATGACCGAGACCGAGGTCGAGATCCGCTTCCTGGCCGGGAGTTACAACTACCTGCCGAGCATGACGATGACGCGGCACCTGCAGGACGTGCTGGAGGAGCTGGGCGAGATCGCGTTCTCGGAGGAGGAGGTCGCGTTCGGGCAGCGGATCGTCTCGGCGTTCCCGCGCGGGTTGCGGGAGCGGCTGGCGGCGGCGGACAACATCCCCGCCGACATGCTGGACGAGGGGATCACCGGGAAGGTCTTCCCGCTGGAGGGCGAGGGCACGGTGATGCCGGGTTCGACCGACGTCTCCGACGTGTCGTGGATCGCGCCCACCGCGCAGATCCTGACGAGCTGCTTCGCGATCGGTGTCCCCGGGCACAGCTGGGCGATCACCGCGACCTCCGGGATGTCGATCGGCCACAAGGGGATGCTGCACGCGGCGAAGGCGATGGCAATGGGGGCGGCGGACGCAATCGCCGATCCGGCATTGCTGGCGTCTGCCCGGGCGGAGTTCGCGGCATCGACGAAGGGTCGGCCCTTCACCTCCCCGATCCCGCCGGAGGTGCAGCCGAGGAACCCCCTCGCGGCGCACTGAAGGCCGGATTCGTGACGGACGGCGGGGTAT
This sequence comes from Thermomicrobiales bacterium, assembly GCA_051952485.1. GTDB lineage: Bacteria > Chloroflexota > Chloroflexia > Thermomicrobiales > UBA6265 > JASGDN01. Next base: position 5,099 of record JBQCJS010000804.1, read on the forward strand.
CCCATCGGCTGGGGACCCCCGCCGCTTTGCGTTCGCGCGGGCCGACGAACGTCATGGGCGGAATGGCGTGGCGCGTCGATCGGCCGTCGGTGCGTTCGTAGGGTGAGGGGTACAAACAGAACATCCGTTCTCATTCCTGCTTCGTTCACGCCCCTCACCCACACAGGAGGGGCATTTCCATGACCCGACCACAGCTACAGCCGCCCCCACCCCGACCGCCGCAGCCACGCTGCGCCCATCCGGGGTGCACGCGTTTCATCCGGCGGGGAGAGACCTTCTGCCTGCGGCACCGGTCCCCGGATACGACCGATCCAGCGGGCATCGGGACCGGGGACACGGACCTGCCCTCGTTCCCGCCCAGCGAGTACCGGGTGCTGCTCGACAACGACCTGCGGACGACGCTCGCGGACGCCACGAACGAGATCCTGGAGCATGGGCTGATCGACGAACTGGGGTCGCTGCGGGTCGTGCTGCTCCGGCTGCTGCTGGAGGAACGCGACCTCGCGAAGCTGGTGACCGGGATCACCCGGATCACGACGGTCGCCGCGCAGGCGATGCGCGTGCAGCATCACGTCTCCGGTGGCGAGACGACGGAGACGCTGGAGGCGACCGCGGACCTCGTGCGCGAGGTCGTGGCGGGGCTGGACGGCGAGCGGGGGAGGGCGGCGTGATGCGATCCGACATCCAGGATGAGCGGCGGGCGAAGGCGGCGGCGGAGATCGTGGAAGGCGTGCGGGCGTTGCGGCAGGCGACCACGGCCACGGCCACGACCGCTGCGGGCGGCGCTTCCGACGGCATCGAGGTCCGGCCCGCGAACGCCTACGAGGCGGTGACGCGACAGATGGTGGAGGCGTTTCAGGAGGACCTGCGCGAGATCAAGGGGCGGTTGAACATGCTGCTCTTCACGATCGTCGGCGGTGTGGCGATCGATGTCGTCGCGCGGGTGCTGGCGCGATGAGCGGCGGGATGGACGGCACGATACCGGGCCACAGCCACGCGCGGGAGGCGACGCGGGCCGGGCTGCGGCGCATCCTGGCCGAGGTGGAGGCCTTCTCGGCGGCGATCGCGCCGGAGCGGAGGTTGCGCGGGTACCAGCTCGGGCCGGCGAGGGCGATCGTGCGGAGTGTGCTGCGGGAATCTCCGGACGATGACCTGGGGCAGATGGTGGCGGTCTTCAGCCGGCAGGCGGGGAAGGACGAGATGCTGGCGCAGGTGCTGGCGATGCTGCTGGTGCGGCACGCGCGGCGGGGCGGAAGCATCGTCGTGGCGGCCCCGACCTTCCGGCCGCAGGCGGCCCTGAGCCGGGACCGGCTGCGCGATCGGTTGCTGGGGAGCCCGCTCACCGCGCCGCTGACGCGCATTCACGACGGCTACGCGATCTCGGTGGGACGGGCGACGGTGCGCTTCCTCTCGGCAGGACCGCAGGCGAACGCGCGGGGGCAGACGGCCAACCTGCTCCTGGTGGCGAACGAGGCGCAGGACATCGATCCGGAGGTCTGGGATGCCGTCTTCGACCCGATGGCGGCTTCGACCAACGCGCCGACCCTGTTCATGGGCACGGTCTGGTCGGCCTCGACGTTGCTGGCGCGGCAGACGCGCTTCCTGCGCGACCGTTCGGCGCGGGACGGGCGGGAACGGGTCTTCCAGGTGCCGTGGGAGGTGGTCGCGCGGGAGGTCCCGGCCTACGGCGAGCGCGTGCGGAGCCGGATCGCGCAGCTGGGGCCGGATCATCCGTTCGTGAAGACGGAGTACTGCCTGCAGGAACTGGACGGCGAGGGGAGCCTCTTCCCGCCCGCGCGGCTGGCGCAGATGGAGGGCGATCATCCCCGCCTGGTGCGGGCGGTTCCCGGCCGGCGCTACGCGCTGCTGCTGGACGTGGCGGGCGAGGAGGAGGGCGGCGGCAATCAGCTGGCCTTCGCCCGTGGCGATGCCCGGCGGGATAGCACCGCGCTGACGGTCGTGGAGGTCGAGGCCGATTCTCCCGGCGGACGCCCGGTCTACCGCGTGGTGGACCGGCGGGTGTGGACGGGCGTGCGGCACACGGCGCTGCACGACCAGCTGGTGGACCTGGCGCGGACTGTCTGGCGGGCAAGCTGGGTGGTGGTCGACGCGACCGGGATCGGGGCGGGGCTCGCGTCGTTCCTGCGCGAATCGCTGGGACGACGGCATGGCGCCCGGGTGGAGGTGGTGCCGTTCGTCTTCACGCGGGCGAGCAAGAGCCAGCTGGGGTGGGATTTCCTCGGGCTGATCGACGGCGGCCGGTTCAAGGACTACGCCGATGACGGGGAGGCCGTGACGCGCCTCTGGCGCCGCCAGCTGGCGACGACGACCTACGAGATCGGGCAGGG
>JBQCJS010000805.1:0-2984 GCA_051952485.1 Thermomicrobiales bacterium
ATTCGGTCGAACCACTTCGTAGGGCGAACCCTCGCAGCTGCGGCCGGTGGTTCGCCGCCTTCCCTGCACATGCCAGGTTAGGCGAGGCGATGTTGAGCGCGGCGAAGAATGACAGCAGTCTTCGCTTCTTGACGAACGTCACGTATGCCATGGCAAGCGCAACGGATGGCATCGTTGTCATTCTCGCCTACCCGTGCAGGGCCGCCGTCGACACGCCGCGGACCTGCACCCGTTGACCGTCGGGACCGGAAAATCGAGAATTCATTCACCATGGCAACAATCTGGCCGGATACATCTGGCGAGATTCAGAATTCGCGCTACACTGCCTGATGGTCGATCCGTCGACCTCGGTCGCGTCCCGCACGCGATCCCGTCCCGCCCCTCGTCCGGCCATCGCGACCGGGCAGCGGCATCCCAGCCACACGCCGACAGGAACGATTCGTGACCCGGAGATACACGCTGGTCGCCCTGGCGATCGCGGCGTTCGTCCTCGTCAGCTTTCTCATCGTCGAAGCGCTCGGCATCCCGATCCTCGTCGATCCGTCGGCCGAACTCGGTCGTGGCGGCATCGGCGCTGCGATGCTGGGTGTCGGGCTGCTGCTGGTGGATGTCCTGCTGCCGGTGCCGTCCAGCATCGTGATGACCGCCCAGGGCGCGCTCTTCGGGGTCGCACTCGGCACCGCGTTGTCGATGATCGGCAGTGTCGGCGCGGCGCTCGTGGGTTTCGCCATCGGCCGCAAGGGGTCCCGGCTCGTCGCCCGGTTCGTCTCGCCGGAGGAACAGCAGGCGTCCAATCGCCTCCTCGAACGGTGGGGTGCGCTGGCGCTGATCGTCACCCGCCCGGTCCCGATCCTGGCGGAGACGACGGCGATCATGGCCGGGACGTCCACCCTCGGCTGGGGCAGGGCGACCCTCGGGATCGTGGTCGGGGCATTCCCGGCGGCGTTGATCTATGCGATCGCGGGCGCCTACGCCACCAGCGTGGCGAGTGGCGTGCTGGTCTTCGTGCTCGTCATCGTCCTGGCCGGGATCTTCTGGGCGATCGGCTGGTTTGTGGAACAACGGTTCCTGATGCCCCGCCGGGTGCGCCAGGAATCGGACAAGGTTCAGGATTTCACGGAAAGGGATTCCGCATGACCGTCTCTACCCCCCTCACCGGCTGGCAGGAGAAGTATTCCTCCGCCGAACTCGGCCCCCTCGAAAAGGTCGCGGGCGGCTTCAACTTCCCCTCCAGCCTCGCCTTCGATGACGAGGGCAACGCCTACATCGGCGAGACTGGCATCGGCTTCGGCAAGACGGAGCGCGGCGGCAAGGTCTGGAAGCTCACGCCGGATGGCGAGAAGACGCTCCTGGTCGAGGGCCTCGGCCATCCGCTCACCGGCGTCACCTTCCACGACGGGTCGCTCTGGGTCTCCCAGGGGTCGAACCCGGGCCGCATTACCCGCGTGGAGCTGGACGGAACCTGGAAGGATGTGCTGAACAACCTCCCCGGCGGCGGCAACTACCACACCGGCGAAGTCGCCTTCGGCCCGGACGGCAAGATGTACTGGGGCCAGGGCGCGATGACCAACACCGGCATCGTCGGCCTCGATGCCCTCATCATGGGCTGGCTGAAGAAGCTGCCGCACAGCGTCGACATCCCCGGGTACGACATCAAGCTCAACGATGTCCGCGTCGAGACGATCGACCCCTTCAAGAAGGACGATCCGGACGCCCGCCTCATCACCGGGCCGTTCTCCCAGTTCGGCGAAACGGTCGAGCAGGACACGGTGGTCAAGGCCGGCAACCCGGCCACCTCCGCCATCCACCGCGCCAACCCGGACGGCACCGGGATCGAGATGGTCGCCTGGGGCATCCGCAACGCCTTCGGCCTCCGCTTCATGCCGGATGGCCGCCTGCTGGCGATGGATCAGGGCGCCGACGATCGCGGCAGCCGCCCAGTCGCCAACGTGCCGGACTACCTCTGGGAGGTGAAGGAAGGCAAGTGGTACGGCTGGCCGGACTTCATGGGCGCCGATCCGATCACCTCGGACCGCTTCATCCCCCTCACCGGTGACCGCCCGACCTTCATCATCGCCAACCACGACGAGCTGCCGGAGCGCGAGGCGCCGCTGGTGGAGTTCGAGACCCACACCGCTTCCACCAAGTTCGACATCGACCCGTCCTCCAACGGCGAGATCCTCGTCGCCGCCCTCTTCGGGGACGAGACCCCGATGACCGCCGCCGCGGGCCACCCGACGGTCGGTCGCGCGCTGGTCCTCGTCCGCACCAGCGACTGGAAGCAGCACATCCTCCTCACCGAGGGGATGCACCGCCCGATCGACGTGCGATTCAACCCGAAGGACGGGTCGCTCTGGATCGTCGACTTCGGCGCGTTCGAGATGGAAGGGCGCTCCAGCGGCGTCGAGGTCGTCTCGGAGGCCGCGTCCGGCGGGGTCTACCGCCTGGCGAAGCTGCCGGCCTTCCCGGCGGACGCCGAGTAGTCGGTCCACCGAATCCGGATTTCCAGGCCACAGGCGGGCGATGCGCGTGCATCGCCCGCCTGACCCATATGCGATGATCGGAGCAGACGTTCGCCCTCACCGCCAGGACATCGCCGTGACCAACTCCGCCCTCTCCATCCAGCCCGAGGCCCTGGGCGCCACCCTGAAGCGCCTGATGGGCCGCACCGTGAACGACCTTGCGCCGCTCGGCTCCGGGGCGTGGTCGCGGGCGTTCGGCTTCACCGCCGATGGCCGGGCGCTGGTCGCCCGCGTCGGCCGGCACGTCGATGACTTCCATCGGGACCGGCTTGCCGCCGCGTTCGGCAGCGAGGTCCTTCCCATCCCGCAGGTCCTGCTCATCGAACCGGTGCCGGAACTGGGCGACGGCCTCTTCGCCTGCGTCGCCACCCGCGCCGAGGGGACGTTCATCGACGGACTGGACGAGGCCGGGATGCGCGCGCTGCTGCCCTCCCTGCTCGCGACCTTCGATGCTCTCCGCGC
>JBQCJS010000806.1:0-2149 GCA_051952485.1 Thermomicrobiales bacterium
GGAAGGCCGTCGATGCCAGCGGCGCCGACACCCTGTTCAACTGGGATCACTTCTTCCCGCTCTCCGGCGACCCGGATGGCGCCCATCTCGACAACTGGACCGCCCTCGGCGCGATGGCGGAGGTCACCGAGCGCGTCCAGATCGGCTGCCTCGTCTCCGCCATCGGTTATCGCAACCCGAACCTGCTGGCGGACATGGCGCGCACGCTGGATCACCTCTCGGACGGGCGCGCCATCCTCGGGGTGGGCAGCGGGTGGAACCAGCGCGATTACGAGGAATACGGATACGAGTTCGGCACGGCGGCATCGCGCCTGCACGACCTGGACGTGGCGATGCCGGTCATCATGGACCGCCTGGCGCGGCTGAACCCGCCGCCCATCCAGTCGCCGTTCCCGATCCTGATCGGCGGGGGTGGGGAGAAGGTGACGCTACGGATCGTCGCCCAGTACGCCACGATCTGGAACGGGCAGGCCGAGCCGGAGGTGCTGGCCCACAAGAACCGCGTGCTGGACGACTGGTGCGCGCGGGTGGGACGCGATCCGGGAGAGATCGAGCGGTCGGCGCAGATCTTCGGGCCGCAGCTCGACCGGCTGGACGACTACCTGGAAGCGGGAATCACGCACTTCATCCTCGATGCGAAGGGGCCGGACTACGACCTCGCGCCGTTGGAGCGTGTGCTTGCCTGGCGGGATCGGCAGGGGAACTGACCGGATCGCCTGGCCCCTGCCTGCGTGGTCGGGCCGCCTTCAAGACGGCCGGATCGGCGGGCGTTCCGGGCGAATCCCCGGATTACTGATTCGCCGCCCTGTGAACGCTCCGTTGCCGCCGAGGCCGGAGGGATGGCAACGCCCGTGTGTTCATGGCGGTCGCTCCGGATACGGCTGTAGGCAGGACGGAGCGATCGGGACCCGCCCCGCGCCGGTATTCCGGCGCATCCCGCCGGGGCGTGCCGAGGGGATCAAACCGGTAGGCGGGGATGGTGGTTAGCCCGCATGCGGCTTGGGCAGGGGCGGCGTAGACTCGGATCCAGAGCCATCCGGACGCGGGGCGTGGGCCTTGCGGACCCGGATTCGGGCCGAAAGCGAAGCCGGGCGATGGTGCCCCGCACGCAGACGAACGCACGGCAGGCGGGAGCGCAGCGGCATGGGGCCGCCGCGTCCACGCGCACGAGGGGTGAGACAGGTGGCAACGACATCGTCCCTGGACGTCAACCGGATCGTCCAACGCGGCATCGGCGTTTCGAAGCTGGTGCAGAACACCTACCGCGAGATCGCGGTGGATGCGGGCGCGACCCGCGAGGCGGGGTTCGTCGTCGCCATCGTGGCGCTGGCGAACGCGATCGGCGGCTCGGCGCACGGGCTGGGCGGCATCATCGTCGGGCTGATCGGCGCGTTCGTCTGGTGGATCCTCTTCTCGGTCGTCGCCTGGTATGTGGGCACGACGCTGTTCGGGAACCCGGTGACGCGGGCCAGCCAGGAATCGCTGGTGCGCACCCTTGGTTACGCGCAGGCGCCGAACGTGCTGGCGATCACGGGGTTCATCCCCCTGATCGGCTGGATCGGCCCGTTGGTCGGCGGCATCTGGGTGCTGGTGACCTCCGTCTATGCGATCCGGCAGGAGCTCGGGTTGAGCATCGGGCGCACGATCATCACGGCGGTGATCGCCTGGATCGTGGCCGGCATCGTCTTCGGGATCTTCGCGGCGATCACCGGGATCGGCTACGGGATCGTCAACGCCCTGACATAACCTCCACGATGTTTCGTATGATGGACGCATGGGATTCCGGGAGTCCGGACCCATGCGTCCTGCATGTCTGCCGGGAGCGACCCTGTCCATGTCCGATACCCCATCCCCGATGTCCGATGAGGAGATTGCGCGGAGACTGGCCGAACTCGAGGCATCCATCGATGCCGAATCGCCTCGCGCGGCGGAGGCCGCCTCCGCCACCCCCACCACCGCGCCCGCCGCTCCCCGGAGGGCGCTGTTGGGGGATGACGACGATGACGATGGCTCGCTCGATTACCTGACCGGCGCCCCATCCCCGGCGCCGATGGCCGCAGCGCCACGCCCGCGTCCTATGCCGGAGCCGGTGGTCGTGGTGCCGGCGGAGGAGGCGTCCTCCGGTGGGGGGAAGCGAGCGGCGGGGGCA
>JBQCJS010000807.1:0-2576 GCA_051952485.1 Thermomicrobiales bacterium
CATTCCCAGCGCGGCCCGGCCTTGGGATCGTGACGCCACCAGCCCAATCGAGGGCGACCGCCGTCGCCATGCCGGAGCGCATCGCCGCGCCCCGGCGTCAAAGCCACCCTGGGAGATGCCCGATGAAGATCACCGACGTCAAGCTCCACCTCGTGACCGGCACCATGCCGGTCGATGGCGTCTTCTGGGAAGAGCGCCTCATCCAGCCCGTGGACATCTACCCGGAATACCGCGCCCGCGGGGCGCAGGGCCGGCCGGAGATGCGCTCCACCGCCGATTCCGGACTCCCCATCACCTCCGTCTTCGTCGAGATCGAGACGGACGAGGGCATCACCGGCCTCGGCGGCCCCACCGGCGTCGATGGCGCCGTCATCATCTCCCGCCACCTGAAACCCATCCTCATCGGCGAGGACCCGCGCGCCAACGAGCGCATCTGGGATCTCATGTACCGATCCATGGTCCACGGCCGCAAGGGCGACGTGATGATCGCCATCAGTGCGGTCGACAACGCCATCTGGGACCTGAAGGGCAAGTGGGCCAACAGCCCGGTCTGCCATCTCCTCGGCGGCCCGAATCGCCCCGGCCTCCCGGCCTACGCCAGCGCGCTCGGCTTCGCGATCGAGCCCGATGCCGCCGCGAAGCAGGCGAAGGCCTTCGTGGACGAGGGCTACACCGCTACCAAGTGGTTCGTGCGTAACGGTCCCGCCGACGGCCGGGAGGGCATCCGCCGCAACCTCGAACTGATGGAGGCGCTGCGCGGCGCGGTCGGCTCCGAGGTCGACATCATGATCGACGCCTGGATGAGCTGGGATGTGCCCTACACCGTGAAGATGTCCGAGGAGGTCACCAACCTCGGCCTCGACATCCGCTGGTTCGAGGAACCGGTGATGCCGGACAAGATCGAGTCCTATGCGCGGGCGCGGGAGCTCTCGCTGGTGCCGATCGTCGGCGGCGAGCACGAATACACGCGCTGGGGCATCAAGCAGCTGCTCGATGCGGGGGCGGTCGACCTGCTCCAGCCGGACATCTACTGGGCGGGCGGCATCACGGAGATGCAGAAGATCATGGCCCTCGCCACGGCCTACGACATCCCGGTCATTCCCCACGGGCACTCGACCCCGGCCGGCGTGCATTTCTCCTGCGCCTACAACACGCTGGAAGTTCCCTACATCGAGTACCTGGTGAAGTGGAACGCGATTCACCAGTACTTCTTCAAGGAGCCGATCGTGCCGGTGAACGGCATCGTCTCCGTGCCGGACCGCATCGGCATGGGCATCGAGCTGGACCCGGCGAAGATCGAGACGGAGCGCTACGTCGACTATTCGGACCTGTAACCAGCGACACGCGACGCATCGCCGAAGGGTGGGCCGGGGTTTCCGGCCCGCCCTTCGGCGATTGACGATCCCGGGATGCGGGTGTAGCGTCGAAAATGTAACTACACTTCTGTAGTTACAGGAGCGGGGCGATGCGCTTCGAGTGGGATCCCGAGAAAGCTCGGGCAAATGAGATCAAGCACGGCGTTCCCTTTGACTATGCGCAGGTGGCGTTCGACGACCCGCTCAACTACATCCGCCTCGATGACAGAGACTATGACGAAGATCGCTGGCTAGCCACGGCCTGCCTCCCGTGGGGATCCATGCTGACGATCGTCTTCACGGAAAGGACCGCCCTGGATGGCGAAACCATCATCCGAATCATCTCGGTACGTCATGCAACCGGACCTGAGCGAGCGCGATATCGAGCGGCTGCGAAAGCAATACGCCTACGTCGACGAGGTCAACGCAACGATCCGTGATGAGGATATCGATCTCTCCGATATTCCGGAGTGGAACGAGGACCAGCTTGCGAATGCCCAGTTCGGCAAGTTCCACCGTCCCCGCAAGGACCAGATAACGCTCAGGTTGGACGCCGACACGATCACCTGGTTCCGGCAGCGATACCCGAAGTATCAGACCGCCATGAACGCCGCCCTCCGCGCCTACATGGAATCCCACGACGAGGACTCCGAGACCGAATCGGATCTCCGCAAGACCGCCTGACCGTCTCCGCCGCCCCGATACAGGAGCGTCCCGATGCGCTTCGAGTGGGACCCCGAGAAGGCCCGCACCAATCTCATCAAGCACCGCGTCGACTTCGAAAGCGCCCGTTTCGTGTTCGACGACCCATTGGCGATACTCGTGCCCGACCGCATCATCGATGGCGAAGAGCGCTGGCATATCATTGGCAGAACTCCCGATCATCGCCTCTACCTTGTCGTTCACACCATTCGAGAGGACCGCCATGACACAACGATCCGCATCATCTCAGCCCGAAAAGCAGACCCTCGTGAGCGTCGAGCATACGAGTTGGGAGAGTGATCCGTATATCGGGTCGGAAGCACATCAACGCGAACTCGCTGCGTTCGATGCCCTCACTGATGACGAGATCGACTACTCCGACATCCCGCCGCTGACGGACGAGCAACTCGCCAATGCGGTTCGCGGCAACCACTTCTTCACACGAAGGGACCGGGATGCCGTTCTCGTTGATACAGAAGTCATCGCCTGGTTCCGCCAGCGATATCCTGAGTACCAGAA
>JBQCJS010000808.1:0-4704 GCA_051952485.1 Thermomicrobiales bacterium
CCTTCACCTGGGCCAGGTAGTCGTCCCGGGTGATCGATTTCACCAGTGGGCCGGTCAACGGACCGGTGACCGGGCTGGCCGCCGGCGATGCATCCGGGGTGCCCTGGGCGCCCGCCGGATTCGCCACCGCTATGGCAGTGCCGACCGCCATTCCGGTGGCGGCCGCGCTGCGGATGATGGCGCGGCGGTCGATCTCGCCACGCTGGAATCGCTCGATGAGGGCCTCGTGCGTCGGAGAGGACATGGGGCAGATCCTTCCTGCAATGGATCGGGGATCGCATCGTCCCGATGCGGGACGCCGGAATGGGACCGGAGCATCGTGCTCCCGGCATTCCGGCGTCTGCATCATCGCACGAACCGCAATCGTGGAGGGAGGGCGTCGTGCTGGCTAGTTCTCGTCCGTCCAGACGTATCCGATCGACCAGGTCGAACCGTAGGCATTCGGACGCAGGTTGTGCAGGCGGGGATTGGACGCCGTCGCGGCCTTGCTGAAGTACATGATTCCGAGGGCGACATCGTCGTTCAGGATGTTGCTCTGCTCGATGATCAGGTCCATCCGCTTCGCGTCGTCGAGCTCGGTCAGTTGCTCGTCGTTCAGCTTGTCATATTCCGGGTTGCTGTAGTGGGAGAGGTTGAAACCCACCCCCGTCCGGAAGAATGTCCCCTGGTCCTCCTCGGTCCAGGTGATGCCGAGCAGGGAGAGCTGGAAGTCATTGGCGAAGACGCGATCGATGAGGTTCGGCTGGGGCAGGCCGGATGGCTGGATATCGATCCCGACGGCCTTCCAGGCCTGCTGGAGGTAAGGCACCAGCGTGGTGGTGGTCGGGTCGCTGGCGTTGAAGGGGAACTCCATGCTCATCTTGACGCCATCCTTCTCGCGGATGCCGTCGCCGTCGCTGTCGACCCAGCCCGCGCCGTCGAGCAGGGCGTTCGCCTTGTCCACGTCGTAGCCATAGATCGTCGTGACGCGGTCCGGAGCGTAGGCGCGCGAGATGACCGGCTGGGTGCCATTGGCGACGACCGCGTAGCCATCGAGCAGGTTGTCGACGATCGCCTCGCGGTCGAGCGCGTACATCAGCGCTTGCCGGACCTCCTTCTGCTTGAAGAACGTCCCGTTCTTCTCGTCCTGGTTGGGGATGAAGAAGACCCAGCGGAACGTGTCGTAGATGTCGACGGTCATGTCCGGGTTGCCGCTCTTGAAGGCGTCGATCTGCGCGGCCGGCAGGTCCGCGATATCGGATTCACCGGTGGTGAGCGACTGCACGGCGCTGGTGGCATCGGCCACCACCCGCAGCGTGTAGGTGTCCAGCGTGGGCACGAGGTCGGGCAGCCAGTAATCCGCGTTCTTCGCGATCGTCGCGTGGTCGTTCTGCACCCACTCGACGAAGGTGAAGGGTCCGGAGCCGATCACCTGGGACGGATCGGTGCCGGTCGAACCGGCGGCGCTGCCCCACTCGGTGATGGGGATCGAGGCCCAGATGTGCTTCGGCATGATCCCGACGAGCGATGCGCTCTTGTTGAGGAAGACGGCCGTTGGCAGCTTCGCGATCATCTCCACCGTGTGAGCGTCGATGGCGCGATAGCTCTCCACCACCTGGATGAAATCGGCCTGGACCGGGCACAGGCCGGATGGATCGGTGATGGCGTCGAACGTGAAGGTGACGTCGTCGGCAGTCACCGGCTTGCCGTCGTGCCACGTCGCATCCGGGTTGAGGTGGAAGACGTACCGGAGGCCGTCCTCGCTCACCTCCCAGGAGTCCGCGAGATCCGGCGCGTTCGACCCGTCGATCGGGCTGGTGGTCACGAGCGAATTGAAGATATTGCCGATCACGAACAGCGCGGCGACGTCGGAGCGCAGGACCGGGTTCAGCGTCTTCATGTCGACGGTGCTGACATAGATCGCCTGGCCACCGGCCTGGGCGGGGTCCTCGAAGGTGAAGTGATCCTGGAGCTGCTCCAGGTATTCCTCGCGCGTGATGGAGGGAGTCATCGCCCCATGATCGACGGCCACCGGGCTCGCGGCAGGAGAGGCGGACGGCGAGGCGCCTGGAGAGGCCTCGGCAGTGGCGCTCTGCGTGGCGGACGCGATGTCGCGATACATGGATGCGGCGACGCCGGCGCCGATCCCGGCCGCGAGCGCGCGCTGCATGAAGGAGCGGCGATCCAGGGCGCCAGTGCGGGCCTGGTCGAGGAGTGCGGAAAGATTGGTGATCGTCGTCATGGTGTCTCCAGAACGCCCGGGTGGCGGCTAGTCCGATCCTCCTGTGAGGTCCAGCCACTATCGGCGGCGATTCCGGGAGTGTCAACGGGTCTTGCCGGGTGGCGTGGGGCCGGTCCGGGTCAGGACCGGACCGTGTGCCCGGCCGTCGTGAGCAGGGCAATGGCGCGGTCGATCGTGGTGGAACGCACGAGGACCACGTCGCTGTCGAACGTCGAGAGGGCGAAGACTCCGAGGCCGGCCGCGGAGAGCGGCGCAAGCACGCTCACGAGGACGCCGGCCAGGTCGAACGGAACGGGTCCGGCGATGGAGAGGGCGCTCCAGCCGCCATCGACCTTCGCCCCGGCGGGCGCATCCGCTTCCGGGCAGACGATCGAGATCTCCCGGTCGGTGATCGTGATGGAACGGACTGCGCCGGTTGGCGGCAACGCAGGCAGGGGCGCATCGGCAGCGAGGCGGCAGATCGCGAATGTCCCCGGCAGCAGGTCGAGGGCGAGGCCGTGCGGGGCGAGGGCGGGATCAGGCATCTGGATGCTCCGGCAGCGGGATCTGGGGACAACGCGCCTCGAAGAGGCGGTTCGCGCGTTCCGGAACAATCCGGACCCGTTCCAGATGCATCATCTCGCGGCTGAGGGTGTTGTTGAAGGCCACGATGCGCTTGTCCAGCGTGGCGGCGCGTTCGAGGTACTGGTCCTTCATCTGCTGGCGCAGCCGGATGAGATCCAGCCGGTCCCGGGGACTGTCGTCACTGACGCGATCGGCGCCAGTCTCGGGCATCCGCAGCCAGGCGATCGCCCGGGCCCAGAACCCGGACGGGTGCTCGGCGATCCTGGCGACCGGGGCGGTCTCGTCGGGGGAGAGGACGGCGTCGATCTGCTGCTGGAGATAGACCGATGACCGTTCGAGGAAGTCATCCAGGTCGGCCCGCAGGTCGTGGCATTCGCCGTCGAGATCCATCCAGGCCGGTTTCATGCCGGCGTTCTTCAGGCGGCTGTACGCGAACTCCAGCGAAGGATCGAGGGCGTTGGTGGACAGGTCGAACGCCTTGCCAGCCGGAAGGTCATCGAAATCGCCCCGTTCGTGCGCTTCGACGAGTTCCTGCTCCACCCATTGATCCCAGTTCCCGATCTCCTTGCGCTCGTTCCCGGAATGACGAATCGGCATCTCCTGCACCTCCACCTCGTTGTGGGCTAGACTTGTGAAATCCGTCACAAACATTGTAGCAGCCGTGTCCAGCCTGCCCAACCGGTTGGGCATCGCCCTTGCGCATCGCGGAGCGATATCGATACTGCACGGCAGGAATCTGGCCAATGGCGGCGTCGTTCGGACGGCGCATGACCACCCCGAAGGAGCAGGACCTCACCATGGAACAGCGACGACTCGGAACCAGCGGACTCACGGTGTCGGAGATCGGGCTCGGCGGCAACACCTTCGGGGCCACGGTCGATGGCGAGGACGCGATCGCCACCATCCAGGCCGCGATCGAGCAGGGCATCACCTTCATCGACACGGCGGATGTCTATTCGCAGGGCCGGTCCGAGGAACTGGTCGGCAAGGCGGTCATCGGGCGGCGGGAGACCGTGGTGATCGCGACCAAGCATGGTATCCAGCTGGAGTCCGGCGCCCATGCGGGCGGGCTCTCGCGCCGGTGGATCGTGCAGGCGACGGAGGATTCGCTCCGCAGGCTCGGGACCGACTACATCGACCTGCTCTACGCGCACCGGCCCGATCCGCATACGCCGCTGGAGGAATCGCTGCGCGCCTACGATGACCTGGTGCGGTCGGGCAAGGTCCGCTATCTCGGAGCCTCGAACTACCGCGCCTGGGAAGTCGCCTACGGGGTGGGGATCAGCAAGGAGCTGAAGCTGGACCGGTGGGTAGCGGTGCAGAATCGCTGGAACCTGCTGGACGGCCTCGATAGCCCGGAACTGGAGCAGGCGGCGGCATTCCTCGGAATCGGCATCATCCCGTACACGCCGCTGGCGTCCGGCATCCTGACCGGGAAGTACACGCGCGGCCAGGAGCCGGAGGCGGGGACGCGCTTCGCGGACCTCGCCGCGATCCGGAGCCGGCTGACCGACGAGAAGGTGGCGCGGGCCGAGCGCGTGAAGGCGTGGGCGGAGGAACGCGGCCACACGGCGGCCGAGGCGGCGATCGCCTGGCTGCTGGCGCATCCGGTCGTGTCGTCGGTGATCGCGGGCGCGCGGAAGCCGGAGCAGCTGGCGGCGAACATCGCGGCGGCGGACTGGAAGCTCTCCGAGGCGGAGCGGGACGACCTGACGGCGCTGGTCAGCGAGCCGGTATCATAGGAGGAGGCCATGGGCGGCAGGCCGGAGGGACCGTGATGATCGCGCTGATTCAGGATAACGTGCAGGAGATTCGGGCGCTCTGCGAACGTTTCGATGTGCGCCGTCTCGAACTCTTCGGTTCTGCCGCGACGGGGCGCTTCGATCCAGCGCACAGCGATATCGATTTCCTGGTCGATA
>JBQCJS010000809.1:0-2580 GCA_051952485.1 Thermomicrobiales bacterium
GCCCTATGTCTACCAGGGCGAGGAACTGGGGATGACGAACATGACGTTCGCCTCCATCGACGAGATGAACGACATCGAGGCGAAGAACCACTTCCGGCTGGCCACGGCGGTGGAAGGCGCCGATCCGGACGAGGTCTTCGCCCGCATGGCCCCCCGCAACCGGGACAACGCCCGCACGCCGATGCAGTGGGACGCCAGCGAGGGCGCGGGCTTCACGACCGGGACGCCGTGGCTGCGCGTGAACCCGAACCACACGGCGATCAACGCCGCCGCCCAGGTGGACGATCCCGATTCCGTCTTCGCCTTCTACCGGGCCATCATCGCCCTCCGGCATGAGCACCCGATCGTCGCCCACGGCGATTTCACGATGCTCCTCCCGGACGATCCTGCCGTCTACGCCTTCACGCGATCACTGGACGGGGAGACGTGGCTGGTGCTGGGCAACTTCTCGCGGCAGGACCAGACACCGGCCCTCGATGCAGCCTGGACCGGGCCGGACGTGGAGCGCGTGATCGGGAACTACGCAGACCGCGCCGTGGGAGAGGCGATCACCCTGCGTGCGTGGGAACTGCTCGTCCTCCGCCGCGCCTCGTCATGACCACCCCGCCGACCCAATCATGAGGTAAGAGCACAGCTTGTCCATCGCCTACGGATGTGTCATCCCGAGCAGAGCGATACATGAGTCGAGCCGGCATTCCGGATGGAGCGAAGTCGAGGGATCGGAAGGCATGGGCAGTGTCTCCGCGTCGGGACCGTCGCATACCAGGCTGAGGGCAAGAACCCTCCCTCGCTACCCGATCCCTCGTCGCTCCGCCGTTCATGCGCTACAAGCATGTGAGCCGCTTCCTGCTCTGAACATCGAACGACGGACGGCGAACGTGGAGCATGCAGGCTGATCCCTCGTCGCTCGCCCGCTAGTGCCACCTCGACGGGTCCGCCGCTTCCTCGGGATGACACATTGGGGGCGACGGAGGATACCCGTGTACATGGGCTCCGGCGAGGGGGCGAGCATCCACCGCGTCATGTCAACTCGGGATGACACGTCTCGGGTTATGCGGGGGAGGCCCGTCGGGCGACGCGTCCGATCAGCCGAAGATGAACGTGGGCAGGAAGGCGAGGATGCCACCCGTCTCCCGGATCACGTAGGAGAACTCCTCGCTGGACCAGGGCCGGATCGGGCTGTCCGGGGCCGGCGAGCCGTAGGCCGCGAATCCCAGGTCCCGCCCCATCAGTTTCGCGCGCGTCAGGTGGAACCCGTCGGAGACGATCAGGATCGAATGCGTCCCCGTCCCCTTCAGCACCGCCGCCACGCCCTGCATGCTCTGCCAGGTGTCGCGTCCCTCGTTCTCGTACAGGATCGCGTCCGCCGGCACCCCATGTTCGATGAGGAAGGCCGCCTCCGTCTCCGCCTCCGTATAGGCATCGCCGGGCATCTTGCCGCCCGTCACCACGATCCGGGGCGCCAGGCCCTCGTTCCAGAGCGCCAGCGCATGATCCAGTCGTGCCTCCAGCACCGGGCTCGGCAGCCCGTTGTACTGCGCCGCTCCCAGGATCACGATGGCGTCCACCTTCCGCGCCTGGTCGTTGTGGGCGCCCCAGTAGACGCTCGCCATCGTCAGCAGGATGGTCAGCGGAATCAGCGCCACGATCGTCAGCACGATCCGGCGGAGCCAGGTTCCCGCCCGGGATCTCCGCGTGAGGGACTGCTCGTGGATCGGCGGGGCGATCGTCCGCAACCGGGCGCCTTGCTCGGGCTGGGCGCCCGGCCACGTCCGGTGAGGATCGGTCGAGGCTGGTGAAGTCCCGGCATTCGGGACCGGCGGCGACTGGGCGGGGGGTGTCGATGGGGGAGTGCGATAGGAATCGCGGGCACGCGGTTCAACCATGCGCGGAAGCATGACAGCCGGGCACCGCGCGTGCAACGCCACGCACACACCGTCCGGGCGTCGTGTGGGAAAATGACCGGACACGGACCGCATCCGGGAGCATCACGATCATGGTTTGGAAGCGCCTCTTCCGGCAGAACGACCACGACCACGCCTCCACACCCGTCGAGGAGATGGCGGAGGCACCCGCGAACCAGGCTGACCCGCCGCCCATCCCGGGCGCCCGAATGCCGGGTAGTGGCAGTGCGACCAGCGGCAGCCACGCCCCGGCAGGAACGCCATCGCTGCCGCCGCACATGCAGCGCGTGGTGCAGGAGCGCCGCCGGCCCACCGGACCGCCAGCCAGTGACCCGCGCCAGCGACTCGCCCGGTTGCAGCAGCAACGCCTCGCCATCCTCTTCGATGTCGATCAGGGCGAGCTCGCCGAGGACGACGAGAACCCCTGGACGCATCGCATCGCCCTCCTCACCGAGGCGATGGAGACCGTCAACGCCGACCTGGCCACCCTCGCCGCTGCCCCGCCCGCGCCAACCTGGCCCGTGCCACCAACGCCCATCACGGATCTCGCCACCAGCGACGGCCAGCCCTTCACCCTCGCCCTCCGCATCGGCGACGAAGCGTTCGCCTGGGAGGAAGCGCTCGACTGGGCGGAGCGCGGGCATCAGGTCTCGTTGCCGGAACTCACCCGCACCCA
>JBQCJS010000810.1:0-6968 GCA_051952485.1 Thermomicrobiales bacterium
GCCCCGGGCAGTCCACGTGCGCGTAGTGCCGGTTCGCCGTCTCGTACTCCACGTGGCTCGTCGCGATCGTGATCCCCCGCGCCCGCTCTTCCGGCGCGTTGTCGATGCTCGCGAAGTCCCGGAACTGTGCGCCCCCCTGCAGCGACAGCGTCTTTGAGATCGCCGCCGTCAGCGTCGTCTTCCCGTGGTCCACGTGCCCGATCGTCCCGATGTTCACGTGCGGCTTCGTCCGCGCAAATACCTTCTTCGCCACTGTCATTCCTCCAGGAACGGCGCCGCGGCGCCGTCTCCACAATCGACCAAGGTTACACGAAACAGAGAGGCTCCGAACGGGGAGCCTCTCGCATCGCAGAACAAGCTGGAGCCCACGCCCGGACTTGAACCGGGGACCTCGTCCTTACCAAGGACGCGCTCTGCCGACTGAGCTACGTGGGCCCGAACCATCACCGCGCTATGCGGCGGCCTGTTCGGTGGGCAGGGACGGATTCGAACCGCCGTAGGTTTCCCATCTGGTTTACAGCCAGACCCATTTGTCCACTCTGGTACCTGCCCGGGAACCCCGGAACCATCGAGCCTCCCATGGAGCCGACGATGGGACTCGAACCCGCAACCGGCTGTTTACAAAACAGCTGCTCTGCCAATTGAGCTACGTCGGCACAGCATGGCTCAGGGCGCCCGGCCGGACCGAAGTATACGAGGCCCCCGGAAGGGCGTCAAGGCTGCACAGCGGGGTTCGCCGAAGCGATCGCAGGGAGAACCCGGCAGCGCGCTGCTGGCCCCGATCCAGGGACTCCTCCCCAGTCCCGGCCCTTCGCCCCGGAGCGAGGAATCGGGTCCCGATCACGCCGAATCCCGGCCAATCGTGCGCGTTCAAGAACCAATGCGCCACGCCTCGATTCCTCCACGACCCACCTGGAATCGGGATCGGCCGGCGCGGCGAGCGCAGCCCCTAGCGTCCCGGCTTCAGGACCACGAGCGCCGCCAGCCGCCAGACCCGGCCATCGCCCCCCGCGACATCGAGATCCACTTCCCGCCCCGTCTTCCCGCCATCAAGCGTGAAGCCGAACCATTGGAATGCGCTCTCCTCCAGGTACCCGGAATCGACCAGGGTCGTCGCGCCCTCGGACACCCGCACAGGCTGCGTGCCCGTTCCCTGTCCCCCGATCAGCACCCAGGCTCGCTGCGATCCCGGCGGAACCCGCAATCGCAGGCGACGATTCACGCGATCCGTCGCGAAATCGTTCTGGAGGGTATCCCAGTTCCCCGTCGCGTGGTCGTCGGTCGGCGGCGTGCCAACCCACCCGTAGTCCAGGCCCGAGCGCCAGAGGGATTCCGCCGTCAGCGCGCGATACCCCGAGACCACGGCATTCGGGGCCGACCCGACATCGAACGCGAACGTGCAGGCGGCCGCCTTCGGCGTGGAGATCATCATCTGGGTTTCCGTACCCAGCCCCTGCACGGCCGCGGGCTCCAGCGAGAATCGCACCGGGCCGAGATAGGGTTCGATGGGCGGCGTCACGGTGATGATGGCCTCGGCCGTTCTCCCGGACGCAATTGTCTTCCCGACCCGGGTTCCGGTCCACCCCGTCATCGCATCGTCGAGACGCAGCTGGATCGCCTGCGTCGCCCCGGTCGCGTTCGCCAGGCGCAATGGCACCGGGGTCGGCGTATCGCCCTGGACCAGTGTCGGATAGACGCCGGTCTCCAGCTGGATCCACGGCCGGGACGAGCTGACCACACGCGACTGGTCGAAGTAGTACGAAAGCAGGACATCGCGCCAGATCTTGCTCTGCAGCAGGTGACGGTCGAACTGCTGCGCCACCGCCGCGTGCCGGTTGGCGTCGATCCGCCCTCGCAACGCTTCCCACGATCGCTGCATGGCCCCGACCGCTTCGACGCCCCCGAAGTGATGGTCGTAGATCTGCTGGATCGCGGTCTTGCCGTTGGCGAGGCGATGATGCCACGGCACGATGTGCATGAACATCAGCAGTTCTTCCGGGCACGAGTCGAGGTGCTCGTAGCGGTCGAACCAGTAGTCGCTGTAGAAGCGCGTGTAGCCGGTCCCGGTTGCCAGCGTCCGGTCATAGCCGGAGCCGTGGTTGTCCGTGAAGTGCGACAGGCCCTGCGTTCCCTCCGGATCGGGCGAGAAGTGCGCGCCATCGGGCCGCATCAGGTAGCCGACTCCGAAGGGCGATGTATACGACTCGTAGATTTCCCAGCTCCGGTCCAGCATCCCGGCTATCGCCTCCACCACCTCGGGATCGGACCCGAATGTCCGCGTCACCCATTCCCGGGCGATCTGGTCCACCGCCAGGCTGTGGTCCCAGGCGAGCCGGGCGAACCCGTAGGTGTTGGCCGCGGCGAGGAAGCTGCCCGTCCAGTTCCGGTCGTCACCGACATTGATCACGCCGGCGAACCCGGTGAGGGGCTGGTCGTCGGCCGTCCCGTCGATGATCCGGGCAACGGTCGGGCCGTCACCGTCGTAGTGTGTCTCGAAATCGAGCACGATCCGCCAGTAGGCGGGCAGGAAGCAGAGATGGGTCGCGTGACCCGTGTATTCCTGGGTGATCTGGAGCTCGATCATCTGGTTCGTGCGCGGCATCGCCCCGAAGAGCGGGTTCACCGGCTCCCGCATCAGGAAGTCGATCGGGCCGTTCTTGGTCTGGACCACCACGTTGTCCGCGAACTCGCCATCGAGGGGCTCGAACGTCCGGAACTCGAACTCCGACCACGTCCGGAAGCCGCCATGCACGAACGACCGCCAGATGACGATGCCCCCATGCCGCCCGACGGCCCTGGCAAGCATGTTCGCCCCGTCGGCATGCGTTCGCTTGTAGGTCAGGGGACCCGGCTCGCCTTCGGAGTTGGCCTTCACCAGGAACCCGCCGAAGTCCGGCACCGCCGCGTACAGCTCGTCCGCCTTCGCGCGCCACCATGCCTCGACCTTCGGATCGAGCGGATCGGCAGTCTCCAGTGGCGATCGGGTCCCTCGGGTCAGGTCGATCGGGCTGGCGAAGTTCGCGGAGAGATAGAGCGTGATACCCCAGCGGCGGAAGACCCCGGCGATCGTGCGATAGCCCGGCATCATCGCGCTGTCGAGGAACGCCGGGCTCGCATTGACGTTGTTGATGACCGTCCCGTTGATCCCCACCGACGCCAGCATGCGGGCGTAGTCCTCGTACCTGGGATTGGGGGTCGCCAGGTCGCCGAACTGGAAGATCGACAGCCCGGCGTAGCCCCGCTCGACGGTGCGATCGAGATCGTCCCAGTGATTCACCATCCGCAGGTTCGCGCGCGGGACATCGACGACGTCGATCCGGGTGATCGGGGAACGCATCTGCATGAGCCGGATCAGCCCGAACGTGCCATGGAGCAACCCGAGATCGCTCGTCGCCGTGACGATCGTGATGGTGTGGCCATCGACCTTGGCCGTCCGCAGCAGGTATCCCTCGGTCCCGAGGGTGGAGACGCGCGTCTCTCCGATCCGTTCGAGCTTCTCCCCGATCCGATCCGGCGTACCGATCAGGATCGTCCCGTCCCGCTCCACGGCTTCCGCAGCCCGGGGAGCAGCCCCGAGCATTCCCCGGCACGCCCGCTCGAGCTCGGACGCGATCGAACCGGCAATCGGCTGGCCCGCGCGATTCACGACGGCAGCCATCGCCGCGCGATACTCAGCCAGCCGGTCCGCATCGTCGACTAGACGATACCGGAGCCACAGGTCGTACCCGTCTTCCGTGGGGGAATCATCAGCAGTGGGGGTCGCGGCCGGCGCCGAAGCCCCGACGGGTCCGCCCCACTCCGGGAACGCGCCGGAAATGCCAGCGGCAATCGCGGCCTCGATGAGTGTCCGGCGGTCCAGGCGCATGGTTGGGTCCCTCCTGACCGCGTCGACGGGTGTGCTTGCCACCCGTGGTCGTGTCATCCGGCGCCGTACCATCCCGATGCCGGGAGGGTCGGCGCGAAGGTCTACGCTGTCGCCCACCGAGGTGGCTGTCCCGGCCTCGGCGCGACCGGCTATCGGGGTCCAGGGCGGACAGGAGGAAGCACGATGGAACCCACGATCATCCTGATCACCGGCATGTCCGGAACCGGAAAGTCCTCGACGCTGGATGCGCTATCCGGGCGCGGTTGGCAGGTCATCGACACCGACGATGACGGCTGGACGGTCTCCGGGCCGGACGGCGATCCGATCTGGGACGAATGCCGGATCGGAGACGCCCTCGATGCCGTGCCACCGTTTGGACAGCTTGCGCTCGCAGGGACTGTGCCCAATCAGGGCGTGTTCCGCAGCCGGTTCACGGCCGTGGTCCTCCTGACCGCGCCCCTGGAAACGATGCTGCACCGCGTGGCCACACGCACCACCAATCCGTTCGGCTCCACCCACGATCAACGCGCGAAGATCGTCGCCGATACGGCGTGGGTGCTTCCGCTCCTGCGTGCCAGCGCCGATCTCGAACTCGACACATCGCGCCACTCGATCGCCGAGGTCGCCGACCGGATCGAGGCGTTCGTGAATGCCCGACGACCCGCCTGACGTGTCCTCCCCGGGCTACGTCCTGCCGGTCGCGATCGCCCGCATGAACGGCGCGTCGAGCCAGGCATCGGCGTCCACGCCGGCCGGCGGCACGAGCACGACACTGTCGGCGCCAGCTTCCGCCAGACGGCGGAGGGCAGCCCGCGCATCGTCGCTCGTCCCGGTGATCGCCAGGTCGTCGAGCCATGCGTCGGGCAACCCGGCCCGCACCGCCTCGACGCCGCCCCGAACGGCCAGATCGGCCAGCGCAGGGCCAAACGACGCCTGCCGGACCTGCGGCTGCACGAACCCGGCGATGCTCCGCGCGACGATGTCCCGCATCTGGTCCCGGGCCGCTTCGGGATTCCCATCATCGACGAGGCAGTGCGCGTACACCGTCACCGAGCCCCGTCCTTCACGCCCGGCATCCTTCCGCCCCTGCTCCATCAGCCCACGCGCCCAGCGGACGTAGTCCGGCCCGGCTCCCTCCGCCAGCAGCACACCATCGGCGCACGCGCCAGCGAGGCGCAGCGACTTCTCCGCCTGGACACCGAGCACGATGGGAGGCGCGATGTCGGGCGGCGCATCCAGCCGCACCCGATCGAGGTTCGCGTATGCGCCCTCGACGGTCACCTCGTCGCCGTGGACGATGCGGCGGACGACGGTCGTGATCTCTTCCATCGACCGCAACCAGGACTCGGGCCTCGCCCCGACCTGCTCCATCCAGCCGCCGAAGCCATGCCCGATTCCGCCGATGAACCGGCCAGGGAAGGCCGATGCGAGCGTCGCGTATTCCATCGCCAGGAAGGCCGGGTTCCGGGCAACCGCTGGCGCGATCCCCAGCCCGACGCTGATCCGGCGCGTCGACGCCAGCGCGATCGCGGCCTGCGCCACGCCGCCCAGGTAGAAGCAGTCCTCCACGACCCAGAGCTGGTCGAACCCCAGCGCCTCGGCCCGACGGGCGTACCCGGCAAGCGAGCCAGGATGCTGCTCGCGCCGGAACATCACTCCGATCGCAGGAATCATGGCGTCCTCCTCGTGGCCCGACGGATCAGGAAATCAGGAACCGGAACATCGCGCTCTGCGGGTCGATCGGCTCCACCTCGATCCGGGAGTGGGCCATCCGCTCGCGCAGGCCCGGCAGGTCCTCCCGGCTCCCCAGCTCGACCCCCACCAGGGCCGGTCCCAGTTCCCGGTTCGACCGCTTCACGTACTCGAAGTAGGTGATGTCGTCGTTCGGCCCCAGCACGTCATCGAGGAACCTCCGCAATGCCCCCGGCTCCTGCGGGAAGTTGACCAGGAAGTAGTGCTTCCGGCCCTCGTACACCAGCGACCGCTCGATGATCTCCGCGTACCGGGAGACATCGTTGTTCCCGCCCGAGAGGACCGCAACCACGGACTGTCCCGGCTCCGGCATCCACTGGCCGAGGAGCGAGGGTGCCAACGCCCCCGCCGGCTCCGCGATGATGCCATCGACCTGGTACAACTCCAGCATCTCGGTGCAGATCCGGCCCTCCGGCACGGTCAGCACCTCCAGCCCGGACCGCGCGGCGATCTCGTACGGGATGCGGCCGATCTTCCGCACGGCGGCCCCATCAACAAAGGTGTCGATGGTCGCGAGTTCGACCGGGCCGCCCGCGTCCAGCGCCGCGAGAAGGCTCGACGCCCCGGCGGGCTCGACCCCGATCACGCGGGTCTGCGGCGCGCGTTCGGCAAGCCACGCCAGCATCCCGGCGATGAGCCCTCCCCCGCCGACCGGCACGATGATGACATCCGGCGCCTTCCCGAGCTGCTCCACGATCTCCTTCGCCACCGTGCCCTGTCCGGCGACCGTCCATGGGTGGTCGAATGCCGGCACCAACGTCAGGCCCAGGCGCTCCGCCGCCTCGCTGGCCGCACGGTAGGAGTCGTCGTAGGTGTCACCGGTGACGACCAGCCGCAGGTCGGCGTTGCCGAGCGCGATCATGCGTTCCCGCTTCTGGCGGGGCGTCGTGGTCGGCACGTAGATCCACGCCGGCACCCCGAGGGTCGCGCACGCGAGCGCAACGCCCTGGCCATGATTCCCTGCCGACGCGCACACCACCCCCGCGGCGCGCTGCTCCGGCGTCAGCTGGGCGATCAGATTGTGCGCGCCCCGGATCTTGTACGAGCGGACGGGCTGCAGGTCCTCCCGCTTCAGCCATACCTCGGCCCCGGTGCGCTCGCTCAGCCGGTGGGATCGTTGCAGCGGTGTGCGCGACGCAACCCCTTCGAGGCGGGTGGCGGCAGCCTCCACGTCGTGGGCAGTGACGGTGCGTGCGGGAAGCGTGTCCGGAATGGTGGCGGTCGATGTCGTCATGGCGGTGATCTCTGGTCCCGGCTCGGGGTAACGGCGCGACGGCGAATTCCTGTCAAGCGAGGACACCACAAACAGTGACCCAATCTTTGTGTCTCAATCAACACCCGGATTCCAAAA
>JBQCJS010000811.1:0-2414 GCA_051952485.1 Thermomicrobiales bacterium
CCGGCGCGAGCCTGCGTTCGCGCGGGTGGACGTTGTTCGTCTGGAGGCTGGCCGGGCTGACGAGGGCGGCGGGGACGGGGCGAACCATGTCGCCGAACGCGCGAAGGTCGCGCGGTTCGGTCATCGCTTCGGCGCGGCAGGCGATCTGGACGGGGGCCGGGTCCGGCTGCGGCCAGTTCTCCTCGATGGTGCCGATGGTGAGGTCGGTGATCGGGCCGATGGTGATGAAGGGCGTTTCGGCTCCCTCTCCAAGCGGCGA
Organism: Thermomicrobiales bacterium; assembly: GCA_051952485.1. GTDB lineage: Bacteria > Chloroflexota > Chloroflexia > Thermomicrobiales > UBA6265 > JASGDN01. The sequence continues at coordinate 260 of JBQCJS010000811.1, forward strand.
GACGAGCGCGATGGCGCCGGGATCGTCGGCATCGACGGCGAGGTGGACGGTGTGGCCGTGGTCCACGAACGAGATGTCCACCACCAGCAGGTGATCGCCCGCCGGGAGGTCCACGGTGCGGGATCGGGCGCCCTGGTCACGTTCGTCCAGGTCGTCCCAGGCGGACCACTCGCCCGCGATGCCGAGGCCGGGCTTGCGCTGGGGCAGGAGGGCGGTGACGGTGGCCGGGCGGGCGACGCGGATGGTGGTGACGAGGTAGCCCGTATAGCCGACGTGGTTGGCGTGGTTCGGGGCGTCCGGCGCCATCTGGGTGCGCATGTCAATGCCGGCGGTGATGGCGGGCGGCTTCACGAACGCGAGCTGCGTGACATCAGCCGGGCGGACGGGCGTTTCCTCCAGCGGCGGGATGTCACGCGGGTAGAGCGGTCCCCACGGTCCCTCCCCGGCGGCGGCGAAGGGGACCGCATCCGGCCAGGCGGCATCGTCGAAGGCGGGATCGGTCCAGGGAAGCGCGGCATCGAGGGCGCGGGCGTCGACCTGCTCCGTGAAGCCGAGCTGGCAGGAGATGCGGCTGGCGCGGGGATCGTGGATCGGCGGGGTGAGGACCTTCCAGGCGCTGTCGGTGCCGATCGTCGCGTCCCCGAGGGCGATCTCCGCGAGCAGCCCGCCGCGCTGCCGGAAGGTGGTGAAGGTGGCGACGCCGAAGTGGAGGACGTGAACGGCGACGGTGTTCGGGCGGTCGGTGCGCAGGAGGTGGCCGATCTCCCAGGTGTCCACGAACCAGTGGGCGGTGTAGCCCCGCACGGGGCCATGCCCGATCGGCGTCCCGTTCACCCAGAGCCGGTAGCGGGTGTCCGCCGTGATGGCGATCGTCGCTCCCGGCGCGGGCTCGGTGAGGTCGAAGGTGCGGCGGAACCAGCGCCAGGCGTTGCGCGGGCTGGGATCGCCCCCGTCCCAGATCCAGCGGGCGGCGGCGGAGAAGGGGACCGGGGTGGCATAGGTCTCGGGCGAGACGAGGGTGTTCATGGCAGGACTCCGGGCGGCGGGGCCGCGAGCGGGAGCGGGTGGTCGGTGTGGGGCATCGTCGCGAATCGCGGGCGGACGCGCAAGGGTGGCCGATCCCCCGATGGGGGTGGTGCCGATTGTTTCCCGATCCGGCGCGGCGCATACTGCCGCGCAACGAAACACCGCTGCCACGCGATACCCCTGGCGACAAGACGCGGTGGCGGACCGTTGCGAAGGAGACGGGCATGGAACCCCTCGGCGTCGATACCGCGTTCGTTGGCTCGGTTCCGGAACTCTACCAGCGGTATTTCGTGCCGCTGATCTTCGAGCCGTACGCGGTCGAGCTGGCGGATCGTGCCGCCCGTCTTCGGCCGGCGCGCGTGCTGGAGATCGCCGCGGGCACCGGGGTCGTGACCCGACACCTCGCGGCGACGCTGCCGCCGGAGACGACGATGGTCGCGACGGACCTGAACCAGGCGATGCTGGATCAGGCCGTCGCCGCAGGGACCGCCCGGACGGTGGAATGGCGCCAGGCCGATGCGATGGCGTTGCCGTTTCCCGATGCGTCCTTCGACCTGGTGATCTGCCAGTTCGGCGTCATGTTCTTCCCGGACAAGGTCCATGCCTTCGCCGAGGCGCGACGGGTGCTCCGGCCCGGCGGCCAGTATCTGTTTGACGTCTGGGACCGCATCGAGGAGAACGACTTCGCGAATCTCGCGACGGAGACCCTGGCGACGATGTTTCCGGACGATCCGCCCCGGTTCATGGTGCGCACACCGCATGGCTATCACGATCTGGCGGTCATCGCCGCCGACCTGCGCCGGGGCGGCTTCACCGAGAAACCCGCCATGACGACGCTCAGTGCGCGCAGCCGGGCTGATTCACCGCGCATCGCGGCCCTGGCCTATTGCCAGGGATCTCCGGTCCGGAGCGAGATCGAGGCGCGGGGGCCATCCCGGCTCGGCGAGGCGACCGACCGGGTGACGGCGGCCATCACCCGCGTGTATGGCGATGGGGCCGTGGACGGGAAGATCCAGGCGCACATCATCGCGGTCGATGCCTAGGGCCGAACCTTGAGCATGACGATGCCGGGCGATCTCTGGATCGCCCGGCATCGTCAGGATGGCTGGGTTAGAGCGTGGGAGGACGT
>JBQCJS010000812.1:0-2589 GCA_051952485.1 Thermomicrobiales bacterium
GTCGCCTCGGGCACGCAGCGATCCGGCCGCTCGTTCCTGCCTTCCTCACCCGGGAGCTGGCTCGTCCACGCCCAGGCGCTGCTGATCGCCGGGGGCGGCCTGATCTTCGTGTGGACGCGGCTCCCGCATGATCCCGGGACGTCGTCGCCGGAAGCGGGATTCCTGCGCGACATGCAGGCCCACCATTCCCAGGCCGTCGAGATGGCGATGACCATCCGCGACCGCACCAGCGACGAGCAGCTGAAGGCCCTGACGACCGACATGGCCTTCGCGCAGGCCGGGGAGATCGGCCTCATGCAGGGCTATCTCGACGCGTGGGGGCTCCCATACACCGGCCCGGACGCACCGATGTCCTGGATGGGTCACCCGCTTGCCGATGGCGAGCTGATGCCCGGCATGGCATCCGACGAGGATGTGGCGAAGCTCAGCACCCTGCCGGTCGATCAGGCGGAGATCCTCTTCCTGCAGCTGATGATCCGTCACCATCAGGGCGGCGTGGAGATGGCGCAGGCCGTGCTCGACCGGTCCGACAATACGCTCGTGCGCGATCTCGCCGAGCGGATCATCCGGGCGCAGGACAACGAGATCGACACGATGAACAAGTTCCTCGTCGCGCGCGGCGCGCAGCCGATCACTGATCCCCTGCCGGACTCGATGGATCACAGCGGGATGTAGGCCCGGTTCGGCCGTAACCCACATGACACGACGCGGGGACATCGCACGATGTCCCCGCGTCGTGTTGCCGTGCGAATCCGGCGTCAGTCGAGACCGGCCGCCTGCCGCATGACGGCGCCCATCGCGGCATCGGCGGGATCGCCCGTCGCGTCGAGCCCCGCGATCGTGCCGTCCCGGTCGGCATCGACGCGGTTCTGGCTCGCCTTCAGCTTGCCCTCCAGCCGCACGATCGGGATCTCGATGCCCACGATGTGCCCGAGCTGGGCAGCCAGGTACTCCTGCGGCGCATCGGCCATCTTCCAGTCGGAGTCACGCCGCCGCTCCATCTCCCGCGTCAGCATTCCCGCCTGTCCCCGGAGCCACTTCGGATCGTCGTGGACGATCAGCGGGCCGCCGACATGCGCCACCGCATAGTTCCAGGTCGGAACGACCTCATGCGTCTCCCGCTTCGTCGCATACCACGTCGGCGTGATGTAGGCGTTCGCCTCCTGGAAGACGACGAGCACATCGCGGTCGGCCGGATGCGCCCGCCACAGGGCGTTCGCCCGCGCGACATGGCCGAGCAGGCGCGCCGGACCGTCGCCGCGCGTGTCCAGGATGAAGGGGATGTGGTTCGCCACGATCCCGTCGGCGTCCAGTGTGATCAGCGTCCCCAACGGATTCCGCTCGATCAGGGCCTGCAATCGCTCGGGGTCGTCTTCACGAAAGTGGTCGGGCAGATACATCGTTCCATGTTCCTCGAATTACGGCAGGCGGACGCGCACGGTTCCCAGATCGGTCGGAGTGGCAGGCGTGGTCGGAGTGGCCGGACCGCTCGCGGGCTCCGACGTATCGTACCCCGCGCGTTCCTCCGCGATCCTGGCGAGGCCGTCGCGTTCGAGCCCGCGCACGACCTCGAAGATCCACGGCAGGTCTTCCTCCGGCTCGAACTCGGGACGCACCTGTGGCCCGATCTCGGCAAGGGTCATTCCGGCGTGCTCGCGGTCGCGATTCCGCAGGAGGTCGACGACACGCCCCCGGAAGTAGCGGTTCGACTCCTTGAAGGGAACCTCCTGCTTCTTCGCGGAACCCTTCGGCAACGTCGCCAGGAGCGTCTGGATCGTGGGGCGGGCCAGGCAGACCTCCTGCAGCGGGCAGACGATGCAGAGCGGCTTGCGGGCCGTGCACTGCAGCGCGCCGAACTCGATCAGCGCCTGGTTCCAGTTCCAGCCATCGCCCGGCGGGATGACGCGCTCCGCCAGCGGAATCAACTCCCGGTCCGAAGCGATCGGCTGCGGGACCTCCGGGCCGGCGAAGACGCGGTGCAGCACCCGGCGCATGTTCGTATCGACGAAGGGCACGTCCTGCTCGAAGGCGAAGCAGGCGATCGCGCCCGAGGTATACGCGCCGATCCCCGGCAATTCCCGCAGTTCCGCGATGGTCTGCGGGAAGACCCCGCCCCGCGCGACGACCGCCTGCGCGGTGCGCTGGAGGTTGACGGCGCGCCGGTTATAGCCCAGCCCGGCCCAGAGGCGGATCACCTCGGCGGTCGGGGCGGCGGCGAGGTCGTGGACGGTCGGGAAGGTGTCGAGCCACCGCTCGAAGTAGGGGATGACGCGATCGACCTGCGTCTGCTGGAGCATCACCTCCGAGACGAGGATGCGATATGGATCGCGCGTGTGCCGCCAGGGGAGGTCGCGCCGGTTCGCATGCCACCAGGCCAGGAGCCCGGTGCGGACCGCCGCGATCTTCTCGGGAGTTGGCTGCAAGGGAAGTGAATCGGTCATGGCTCGCATTGTACGGGAACGGCGAACGGGGATTGCGTGGGCCATCCCCGTTCGATCGCGGCGTTCGGCATGCGGCTACTTATTAGGGGCCGGGCGCGGGCGCTTGATATCGAAAACGTTAGGGCGATCGCGCACGATTTCGGTGAAA
>JBQCJS010000813.1:0-2489 GCA_051952485.1 Thermomicrobiales bacterium
GGGGGTCAGCTCATCGATGGAGATCCCCATCGCCTTCAGCTGCAGCGCGGCGATCTCCCGGTCGATCTCTTCCGGCACCTTGTAGACACGCGGGTCCAGGCTCTTGCCTTCCTTCGCGATGTACTCGGCGGAAAGAGCCTGGTTCGCGAAGCTCATGTCCATCACGCTCGCCGGGTGGCCCTCGGCGGAGGCGAGGTTGATCAGCCGGCCCTCACCGAGCACGATCACGCTCTTGTCGCCGAACGTGAACTCCTCGACGAACGGGCGCAGCGTGCGGCGGCCCTCACCGGACATCTCGATCAGCGCCTTCAGGTTGATCTCGGAGTTGAAGTGGCCGGAGTTGGCGAAGATCACGCCGTTCTTGGCCTTCTCGAAGTGCGCCTTGTCGACCACGTTGATATCGCCGGTTGCGGTGACGACCAGGTCGGCATCGACGATGGCGTCCTCCATCTTCGCCACCAGGAAGCCGTCCATGGCGGCCTCCAGCGCGCGGATCGGATCGACCTCCGTCACCGTGACGACCGAGCCGAGCCCGCGGATGCGGCTCGCGATACCCTTGCCGCACCAGCCGTAGCCCGCGACCACCACATGCTTGCCGGCGAGCAGGATGTTCGTGGCGCGCAGGATGCCATCGATCGTGCTCTGGCCGGTGCCGTAGCGGTTGTCGAAGAAGTGCTTGGTATCGGCATCGTTGACGGCGATGATGGGGAACTTCAGGTAGCCGGCGGCGGCCATCGCCTGTTCGCGGATGACGCCGGTGGTGGTCTCCTCGGTGCCGCCGATGATGGTCTCGATCAGCTCCGGATACTGCTGGTGCAGCATCGTCACCACGTCCGCCCCATCGTCGATCAGGATGTGCGGGTTGTGCTTGATCGCGGCGTGGATGTGGCGATGGTAGGTCTCGTCATCCTCGCCCTTGATCGCGAAGACGGGAATGCCATCGTCGACCAGCGCGGCGGCCACGTCGTCCTGGGTGGAAAGCGGGTTGCTGGCGCAGAGCACCGCATCGGCGCCGCCCGCCTTCAGGGTCAGGGCGAGGTTCGCCGTCTCCGTCGTGATGTGGGCGCAGGCGACGAGGCGAAGGCCGGCCAGCGGCTTCTCGGCCTCGAAGCGCTCGCGGATCTGGGCGAGCACCGGCATCTCGCGGGCAGCCCACTCGATGCGGCGATGGCCCGCCGCCGCTAGCGACGGGTCCTTGATGTCGAAGTTCCGGGTGGACGTGGTTCCGGGCGTGGTTGCCGCCATGATGACTCCTGTGGAATGAGAGGGCTTGTACGCGGACGAAAGAACGCCGATCGTCCGATCGGGAACGGGCCGAAGCTCAGGAAACGGGTGACGCGCCGAGGGTCGCGATATCCGCGACCGTCACCGCGCCGGCGTAATCGGGGAAGGATTGGTCGAACCGCGCGAGGAAGGTTTCCGGGGTGTAGACGTGCTCCTGCGGCCCGTGTCGCTCGATGGAATAGGTCGCGGCCAGGGCGGCGAGCCGCCCCGTCACCGCGAGGTCCGCCCCGAGCAGCAGGCCGAGCACCAGCCCCGCGCGGTAGGCGTCGCCGCCACCGGTCGGGTCCACGACCTGCTCCGGCGTCGCCACCGGAATGGTCACGGACTGCCCCTCGAACCGGATCTCGGACCCGCGATCGCCGTAGGTGACCACGGTGAGCGGCACCCGGGCGGCGATGTCATCGACGGTCAGGCTGGTCTTCCGCTCGATCATGCCGAACTCGTAGTCATTGCCGATCGCGATCGAGGCGAGCTCGATGCCCTGGCGCAGTTCCTCGCCCGAAAGGATGACGATCTGCTGGGCGGGATCGAAGATCAGCTGCGCGCCGGACTCCGCGATCTGGGCCGCGTGGCTCATCATCGCGACCGGATCGCCCGCGCTGATAATGCCGTACCGCGCGCCGGACGCGATGCCCCGGACATCGATCTCCTTGCTGTAGGAGCCGGCGCCGGGATAGAACGCCGCGATCTGGTTGCCTGCGAGGTCCGCGTTCATGTACGCGGCGCTTGTCAGGTCATCCTCGATCACCGGGACGTGCGTCAGGTCGACGCCCAACCCTTCGAGCACGGCCCGATACGGCGCGAAGTCGGGACCGACCGCACCCACGAGCGCCACGGGCACGCCGAGCAAGCCCATGCTGTAGGCCATGTTTCCGGCGACGCCGCCGCGCTGGTGCTTGAGGGAGTTGAGGAGGAAGCTGACGGAGAGGACATGCGCCTTGTCAGCAAGAATGTGGTCCTTGAAGGACCCGTTGAAGGACATCACATGATCGTAGGCGATCGACGCGCTCACGATCACCTGGGGAGAGGATGTCACGCCTGGTGAACTCCTGTTTCCAGGAAGGACGTTGCTTCGGACACCCTCGACAAGGGTGATGGAAAGCCGATAGTCCGTCCGGGTTGCGACTGCACGACGGTTAAGACAGCTTTGCCACACCACAGGGTTGTCTCCCCCTGCATGTGCCACGCATGAGCATAGCACAGCG